>JBEVMD010000162.1:0-5573 GCA_040508835.1 Duganella sp.
TGCGGCCGGCGCCCTCGTGAGGCGTCGACCCCTGCTTGACCGATGATCAGGCGCCCTTGGCTGCCGCGACCTGCGCCGCCACTTCGGCCGCGAAGTCGTCGACCTTCTTCTCGATGCCCTCGCCCACCACGTACATGGTGAACGATTTCACGGTGGTCGCTTTTTCTTTCAGCATCTGCTCGATCGATTGCTTGTCGTTTTTCACGAAAGCCTGGTTCAGCAGCGATACTTCTTTCAGATATTTCTGTACCGAGCCTTCCAGGCGCTTGGCGACGATGTCGGCAGGCTGCACTGGCTTGCCGGCGGCAACGGCGGCGGCCGCATCTTCGTCGGCCTTCAGTTTGGCTACCGAACGCTCTTTTTCGATCAGCTCGGCAGGCACGTTGTCCGACGACAGCGCGACCGGCTTCATGGCGGCGATGTGCATGGCCACGTCTTTACCGACTTGCTCGTCGGCGCCGTCGAATTCGACGATCACGCCGATGCGCGCGCCGTGCAGGTACGACGCCAGCTTGGCGGTGGTTTCGAAACGCTGGAAGCGACGGATGGTCATGTTCTCGCCGATCTTGCCGATCAGCGCGGCGCGCACTTCATCCAGGGTCTGGCCGTTGCCAGCTGGCAGAGCCAGCAGGGCAGCGACGTCGGCCGGGTTGTTTTCAGCGACCAGCTTGGCAGCGTTGGCGGCCAGGGCCAGGAAGTCGTCGTTTTTCGCCACGAAGTCGGTTTCCGAGTTGACTTCGACCAGGGCGCCAACGCCGCCGGCGATGTAGCTCGCGACCACGCCTTCGGCGGTCACGCGCGACGAGGCTTTCGAAGCCTTGCCGCCCAGTTTGACGCGCAGGATCTCTTCAGCACGGACCAGATCGCCTTCGGCTTCGGTCAGTGCTTTTTTGCATTCCATCATTGGCGCGTCGGTTTTCGCGCGCAGTTCGCCTACCATTGCTGCAGTAATCGCTGCCATGTTTTTCTCCTGTTGTTCGGTGTGTGCGGGGATGGGGAGCTGATGCTCTAACCCATGATGTTAAAAAAAAGGGGGAGCTGGTGGCCACCCCTTTTTTCCTTCAGCCAGCCGTGAGGCTGGCGTCAAACAATTAAGCTTGCTCGACTTCGACGAATTCGTCGCCGGCGGCAGCTTTAACCATTTCAACTACTTCGTTACCGGCAGCAGCACGGCCTTCCAGGATCGCGTCTGCCACGCCGCGGGCGTACAGGGTGATCGCTTTGGACGAGTCATCGTTACCTGGAATGACGAACTTCACGCCTTCTGGCGAGTGGTTGGTATCGACCACGCCGATAACCGGGATGCCCAGTTTTGCGGCTTCGGTGATGGCGCCTTTATGGTAGCCGACGTCAACGACGAAGATAGCGTCAGGAACGCCGCCCATGTCTTTGATGCCACCGATGGCTTTTTGCAGTTTGACGATTTCGCGTTGGAACATCAGCGCTTCTTTTTTCGACAGCTTCTCAACCGAACCGTCTTCCACTTGCGCTTCCATGTCTTTCAGACGCTTGATCGAAGTTTTGATGGTTTTGAAGTTGGTCAGCATGCCGCCGAGCCAGCGTTGGTCGACGAAAGGAACGCCTGCGCGTGCAGCTTCGGCAGCGATGATGTCGCGTGCCTGACGCTTGGTGCCGACCATCAGGATGGTGCCACGGCTTGCAGCAACTTGCTTAACATGCTTCATCGCTTCTTGATACATACCCATCGTCTTTTCCAAGTTGATGATATGGATCTTGTTGCGGTGACCGAAGATGAACGGTGCCATCTTTGGGTTCCAGAAACGGGTTTGGTGACCGAAGTGGACACCGGCTTCCAGCATTTCGCGCATAGTGACGGACATTTTTATACTCCAGGGTTGGGTCTGGAATCCGAACAGTGACCCGGCAGATTCTGCAAGGCACCCTTGTTGTGCGGATTCGAGTTTATTAACAAAAATAAAATTAATTTTGACGACATTGCTCAAAGCGAATTCAAGCAACCCGAGATTCTAGCGCAAAACGGGGTTTCGTGGCAAGCAGAACAAGGCTCGGCGCCCTGCTGCGCCACCGTGCCGGATGCCCTGCGCTGCACCGGCGATGCAGCGCCGCAACAGACGGCGGGGGCAAATGTCACATTTGCGCAAAATCATTATACAAATCTAGCCTCGCCGTAATACTATCGCTGCCAATGCAACTTACACAAAAATAATAACAATTATTAAAGAATAACTTCCAGAACTACGGAGTAACAATGTCCACCCTGTTTGCCATTGCCCTGGCTGCCGCCGCAACCAACGTCCAGCCGGATTGCTCCTGGGACCGCCCCGGCGCCAATCCCTATACCGGCACGCCGGCGGCCGCCATCGACCGCTACACCGACATCCCGGAGAAAATCCGCAACAAGCTCAAATACCGCATCGCCTACGGCAACCCGGACGAGACCGTGGCGATCAAGCGCGACAGCATCGACGGCAAATACGCGTACGCGGCAGCCATCGAGGACATGCATTTCGGCGCCGCCCAGGTGTGCCACACGGTCAGCCGCAGCAAGTGGGCGGCCGACCGGGTGGAACCGGGCGCCGTCTACTGCGCCGACAGCCACTGCATCCTGGTGCCGGAAATCTGCGGCAACGTCAGCCGCATCACCCGGCTGTCGCGCAGCACGGCGGCGGACGACAACCTGGGCGCCAGGGGCCGCGATTCGGAACTGGCGTTCGAGGACTGGGGCGAGCACGTGGGTTCGTACGAACTGGGCCTGATCGACGCCCCGGAAGAAGAAGACCTCGACCCGGGCCGCAAGGCGCTGCGCGACATGCTGGCATTCAAGACCCCGCAGCAGCAACAGCAGGCGGCCGACGACGGCGTCAAACGCCGCCAGCGCACGCTGGGCGCCGGCGCGCCGGCCGTGCAAGACATCCCCGTGGCAGCCGTGCCGGAAGCCGAGACCTGGGCCATGCTGTTGGGCGGCCTGGGCCTGATCTGCTACATGGTCCGCCGCCGCCAGCGCTGACCTTCCCGCCCCGCGACGCCGTCGCACGCGTCGTTTATAATCTCAACCTATCAGCACGCCGCGAGCCGACCCTGTCCGCTCGCCGCCTGCGTTTTGCCCGTTTACAGCAACTTACGACCGCTTACACCAAGCAGATTGCGATTCATATGTCCATTTCCATCAAATCCGCCGAAGACATCGAAGGCATGCGCATTGCCGGCCGCCTCGGCTCCGAAGTGCTCGATTACATCACGCCGTTCGTCAAGGCCGGGGTCACCACCGGCGAGCTCGATCGCCTGTGCCACGAATACATGACCAATGTGCAGGGCACCATTCCCGCGCCGCTCAACTACAGCCCGCCCGGCTACACGCCCTACCCCAAGGCCATCTGCACGTCCGTCAACGACGTGATCTGCCACGGCATCCCGGGCGACAAGGTGCTCAAGAGCGGCGACTCCGTCAACCTCGACATCACCGTCATCAAGGACGGCTACCACGGCGACAACAGCCGCATGTTCCTGATCGGCGAGCCGTCCATCATGACCAAGCGTCTGTCCGAAATCACCTACGAGTGCATGTGGCTGGGCATCGAGCAGGTCAAACCTGGCGCGCACCTGGGCGACATCGGCCACGCGATCCAGCAGCACGCGGAAAAAGCGGGCTACAGCGTGGTGCGCGAATTCTGCGGCCACGGCATCGGCAAGGTCTTCCACGAAGAGCCGCAGGTGCTGCACTACGGCAAACCGGGCACGCTCGATGAGCTGCAGCCGGGCATGATCTTCACGATCGAGCCGATGATCAACGCCGGCAAGCGCGAAATCCGCGAAATGGGCGACGGCTGGACCATCAAGACCAAGGACCGCAGCCTGTCGGCCCAGTGGGAACACATGATCCTGGTGACCGAGACCGGTTACGAAGTGCTGACCCTGTCGGCCGGCAGCCCGCCGCCGCCGGCCTTTGTCACCACCTTCAACCAGGCCGCATAAGTTTTTATGGACAAGGGAATCCGGGAGTCTCTCAAAGCCCAGCTCAAGGCCGAGCGCCAGGTCATCATCGGCACCTTCCGCGCGGACGGCATGCCGGAGAAGCTGCTGCGCAGCCTGCGCCAGAGCGTGGACGCGGTGCTCACGGCCGCCTGGCACCACGCGCGCCTGCCCGCCAACACGGCGCTGGTGGGCGTGGGCGGCTACGGCCGCGGCGAGCTGTTCCCGTATTCCGATGTCGATTTACTGATCCTGCTGGAGACGGCGCCCGACGCCGCCACCACCGAAAAACTCGAGGGGCTGGTGCAACTGCTGTGGGACCTGGGCCTGGAAATCGGCCACAGCATCCGTACCGTGGAAGAATGCCTGACCGAGTCGAAAGCGGACATCACGGTGCAAACCAGCCTGCTGGAAGCGCGCCTGATCTGCGGCGACGATATCCTGTTTGCCGACCTGCAGCAGCGCTACGACGCGGCCATGGACCCGCAGGCATTCTTCCAGGCCAAGCTGCTGGAAATGCGCCAGCGCCACGCCAAGTACGAAGACACGGCCTTCAGCCTGGAGCCGAACTGCAAGGAAAGCCCGGGCGGCCTGCGCGATCTGCAGGTGATCCTGTGGCTGGTGAAAGCGGCCGGCCTGGCCAACTCGTGGCGCACGCTGGCCACCAGCGGCCTGATCACGCAAACCGAGGCCAAGGAGCTGATGGAAAAGGAGCGCGCATTCAAGGACATCCGCGTGCGCCTGCACCTGCACGCGGGCCGCCGCGAAGACCGCCTGGTGTTCGACGTGCAGACCGCGATTGCCGAATCGCTGGGCCTGGAAGCGACGGGCGCCGGCGTGGAAATGCGCCGCGCCAGCGAATACCTGATGCAGCGCTACTACTGGGCCGCCAAGGCCGTCACGCAACTCAATACCATCCTGCTGCAAAACATCGAGGAGCGGCTGTTCCCGCAGGAGACGCACGCGGTGCCGATCAACGCCCGCTTCAACGATGTCAACGGCCTGATCGACATGCGCGACGACGACACGTTCGTCGGCACGCCGTCCGCCATGCTGGAAATTTTTGTCCTCATGACGGAGCGGCCGTCGCTCAAGGGCATGACGTCGCGCACCATGCGCGCGCTGTGGCACGAGCGCTTCCTGATCGACGCCCGCTTCCGCGCCGATCCCGCCAACCGCGCGCTGTTCCTGCGCATCATGCAGGCGCCCAAGGGCATCATCCACGCGCTGCGCCGCATGAACGACCTGTCGATCCTGGGCCGCTACCTGCCCAACTTCCGCAAGATCGTCGGCCAGATGCAGCACGACCTGTTCCACGTCTACACAGTGGACCAGCACATCATGATGGTGGTCCGCAACCTGCGCCGCTTCACGATGCCGGAACACGCCCACGAGTATCCGTTCTGCAGCCAGCTGATCGCCGACTTCCACGACCGCTGGCTGCTGTACGTGGCGGCCCTGTTCCACGACATCGCCAAGGGCCGCGGAGGCGACCATTCCAAGCTGGGCATGATTGATGCCGAGCAGTTCTGCCGCCAGCACGGCATCAGCGAAGAGGACACCGAGCTGGTGGTGTTCCTGGTCGAGCAGCACCTGGCCATGTCGACCGTCGCGCAGAAACA
>JBEVMD010000186.1:0-12848 GCA_040508835.1 Duganella sp.
AGGTAGGATTTCACCAGCGGCACTTGCTGGCCCTGCACCGTCAGCGTCACTTCGAGGCCGGTGGGGACGGTGGCGGTGAGGCCGGTGGCGGCGCCGCTGCTGCCGGTGCTGACGCCGGCGGCAGCGGTCCACGCGTTGCCGAGCCAGTAGCGCATGCTCATCTGCTGCACGCCCGTCTGCAGGGCCACGCTGGCGGCCGTGTCGGTATCGTTCAGGGCGGCCTGCCACAGCGAGTCGAGCTCGCGCAGGTCGCGCGTGGCGCTGGACTCGCGGCGCACCAGCACGCCGTCATCGCGCACCCGGTATGAGACCACCTGCAGGCGCGTTGGTTCATTTTCCAGCATGGACAGGCGCACCAGCGTCAGGCGGTTGTCATCGGCCTGGATGGACGGGCGGTTATTGAGCACGCCTGCGTTGGCCAGGTTCGAGCAGTCGCTCTGCAGCTGGGCAAACGCCAGCTGCAGGCCGCGCGTATAGGCCATTTCCGCCGTCAGCGCCGTGCGCGAGCGGATGATGCCGTCCAGTCCGCGCCAGCCCAGCACGGCCACGATGGCCAGGATGGAAATGGCCACCAGCAGCTCGATCAGGGTAAAGCCGGCGGCACGGCGCGGGACGGGGCGCCGCATCAATTGAGCACCACTTGCGCCAGCTTGATGATGCGGCGCTCCGGATAGGCCTGGTCGTACACGCTCACTTCCACCCGGCGGAAACGCGGATTGCCGGTGGCGATCACCGCTTCCTCGCACATCAGCTTGAGGTCGCCCTGCGGGCAGTCGTAGGTCTGCTTGCCGATGGCCGGAAAAGTCTTGGCCAGGCTCATTTGCACCAGCCGGTTCTCGGCCGACCACGTGGCCATCATGGCCGCGCGCAGGCCGGCGCTGTTCTGGGTGAGGCTGCCCACCGCGCGCAGCGACGCGCCCAGCGCGGTGCCCACGATGACCAGCGCCACGAGCACTTCGAGCAAGGTAAAGCCGTGCGCACGGCGACCGGCATGACGGGGAGCGGAACGCGATCGCAGCATGGTTCAATCGACCACGAAATGGCCGACGCCGTCGGCGCGCACGGCCACGCTGCTGCCGTCGCTGGACGCCATGGTCAGCACGAACGGTTTGTCCACCGGTTCGCGGCCGAACACGATGCGCAATACGCCGTCCTGGAAATTGGGCTGTGGAGTGAGCATCAGGGTGTAGGGACCGCGCTTGAAATCGCGCGCACGCAGCAGGTCGTCCTGCACCGCCACGTCCCACTGGCGGCCGTTGCGGATCAGGAAGCGGTAGCCGTCGGAGCCGGCCTCGAACGCGACCTGGCGGTTGCGCACGATGGCTTCGTCACGCGCCATTTGCAGCAGCAGCGCAATGCGCTGCGCTTCCTGCTGCACCGACTGCTTCTGGCCCGGCATGGCGTTGAGCGACACCAGCCCCAGGGTGATCCCAAGGATCACCATCACCACCAGCAATTCGATCAGCGTGAAGCCACGCGCGCGCCCGGCTCCCATGAGCGTTGGTCCTTGAAAAATACTGGGTGAAGTGCTTAGTTGGTATCCCACGAGCCCACGTCGGCGTCGTCGCCGGCGCCGCCCGGCTGGCCGTCGGCGCCCAGCGAATACACGTCCACTTCGCCCTTGATGCCCGGCGACAGGAACTGGTACGGGTTACCCCAGGGATCCTTGGGCATTTTTTCCAGGTAGCCGCCCGCTTTCCAGCCGTTGGCGGCGGGGCCGCTGGTCGGTTTTTCCAGCAGCGCCTGCAGGCCCTGCTCGGTGGTCGGGTAGCGCTGGTTATCCAGTTTATACAGTTTGAGCGACTGCATGATGGTGGCGATATCCACCTTGGCGGCAGCCACGCGCGACTCGCTGGTACGGCTCAGCAGCTTGGGCACCACCAGCGCGGCCAGCACGCCCATGATGACCACCACGACCATGATCTCGATCAGCGTGAAACCGCGCGCGGCACGGCGCGGCAGGGACGGCAACCGCGATCGGGGTTGCGAGGAGCGTAAGACGTTCGATAACTTTTTCATAATCTACTGCCAAAATAGTGAGTGCAGAGTATAAGGCCGAAACACCGTCATCGACCAAATCGCGGACATGATTTTTGCGTTCCAGCCCTTAGGCCGGCCTTAACCGGCCCGCGCATTTACCTTGTTTTACGGCTTTTACGCGGCTGTCACGCTGCTGTCACGGCGCCGTCACGCTGCTGTCACAGCACTGACACGGAGATGTCACAACGCCGTCACAGCGCCGTGACATCGCCATCATGCAGCCGCCATCACTCGTGCTTGCGGGCGCTGCCTTCGATGCGCTGCAGCGCGCCGTCGTTGCCGCCCCCGCCCAGCCGAGTGCCAGCGGCCGCCGGCGCGGACCTCACCACTTCCGGCGGCGCCGCCTGCACGAACGACCTGATGCCCAGCGCGGCATCGATCTGGTGCGGGTAGATCGCATACCCGCGCGTGATCACGGCCGATACCTTGCGCACGTCGCGGATATCGCGCGTGGGGTCGCCGTCGACCAGCACCAGGTCGGCCAGCTTGCCCGGCGCGATGCTGCCGCGGTCGTTGCTGGTGCGCGTATAGCGGGCGCCGTTGCGGGTGGCCACCTGCAGCGCCTGGGCGGGCGTGAGGCCTGCCTTGACCAGCAGCGCCAGTTCCGAGTGCAGCGTAAAGCCCGGCACGTCGTCGGTGCCGGCCACGATGGGCACGCCGGCGCGGTACAGCACGCCCACGAACTCGACCATCTTGGCGTACGATTTTTCGTAGCGCTTGAGCTGGTCCGCGCCGTCGATCTTCATGGTGCCCACCGAGAAGCCGCGCTGGACGTCGGGCGGCATGTACGCGGCAAAGTCCGCGTACGGCTCGTTGACATCGCCGTCGCGCTGCTTGAGGAAGGCGAATGCCGACAAGGTGGGGTCGATGGCGATCTGCTGTTTGGCCAGCTGCGCCACGAAGTCCTGCACCGGCTTTGCGTTCAGGTCGAGGTCGGCCACTTTTTCGGCCGGCAGCACGAAGCGGTTCAGGTTGCGGGTTTCCGTGTCGGGCTTGACGAAGAAATTGAGCATCACCTGGTTGATGTGCTGGATTTCGTCGTAGCCGGCGTCGAGCGCCTGCTGCGCGCGCAGGCCGGCCGGAATGTGGCCCGATACCCGCATGCCGCGGCGGTGGGCGTACGCCACCGTGTCCTTCAGGATGTCTTTCGGGAAGGAGTTATAGATCTTCAGCTGCGGATAGCCGCGCTGGGCGTACCAGTCGATGGCGTTTTGCGCGCCTTGCAAATCCTTGACCAGGAAGCCGCCGCTGGCGCTGTAGGCGCTCTCGCCTTCCAGGAAGCCGGCCGGCACCACTTGCGGCGCCAGCAGCTTGCCGTCGGCCGTCTCGTCGAGCATGGCCTGCAGTTGCAGGTTGTCGTTGCCCATGTCGCGCACGCTGGTCACGCCGGTGGAAATGTTCAGGGCGCCGGACCAGCGGTCCACGTGGCCGTGCATGTCGAACAGGCCCGGCAGCACGATGCGGCCGCCGGCGTCGATGGTGTTGTCGGGCGCGCGCGCGGGCGAGCCGGCCGGCAGCACGGCCGTGATGCGTCCGCGCAGCACGTAGATGTCGGACGGCTGGCCCACGGTGGCGCGCTCGCTGTCGAACACGCGCGCGTTGCGCACCACGGTCAGGCCGGCCAGCGGATGCTGCAGCCTGGCGGCGACGTCGGTGAGCATGGTGGCTTCGGCCGCCTTCTGGCGCCGCGCCAGGTCGGGAATGGCGCCCTGCCAGCCGTCTTCGAGCATGCTCAAAAAGCCGGGAATGACGACTGCAAACAGGCGCGGCTGCGCGCCCGTCGTGGCCCAGTAGAACGCGGGCGACAGGCCGATGCCGGTCAGCGCCAGCAACTGCACGGTCTGCTTGTTGCCGGTGGCGTTGGTCACTTCCGCCGTTTCCAGCCTGGTTTGCGACAGGGTGCCGGTGGGCAGCAGCGCAAGCTTGCCGTCTTTGGCGGCAGCCAAGGCCGTGATCGCATTGGACACCACCTCGAACGAGCTGTTCAGGGGTACATAGGCGGCCGGCGCCGTCAACGTTGCGCGGCCCTTGTCGGACGTGGTGGTCCACGTGGCCACGTTGCCCTGGCGCGTGTAGCGCTCGTCCACCACGGCGCCGAAGGTCGAGTTGCCCTGCACCCGGTATTCCGTCAACAGCAGGTCGGGGCCCACGCGGAACCGTTCGGTCAGCTCGGGGCCGCGGCCGTTGTTCTTGTAGGTGAAGCGCACGGTGGTCTGGCCATCGTCCTGGCGCTCGACCACCTGTTCGCCCATCTGCTTGTTGCTCTCGTTGAGGATCAGGAATGTGGTGGTGGTGGCAGCCTGGGCGCTCAGGACAGCGGTCAGCGCCAGCGGCAATATCGCCAGTCGGTGCAACATGACGGTCTCCTTGATTATGGTTGTGAGCAAACGGGGCAGTCGCCGTGGCGGGCGACGGCAATGCTGGTCCATTCCATGTACAGGCCGTCGAGCATCAGCAGGCGGCCCGCCAGCGACTGGCCCACGTGCATCAGCAGCTTGAGCGCTTCGGCCGCCTGCATGGCGCCGATCACGCCCACCAGCGGCGCGAACACGCCCATGGTGGCGCAGGCCACGTCTTCGAACTGCTGGTCTTGCGGGAACAGGCACGAATAACACGGTTGGTCGCCCCCGCGCGGATCGAACACGCTGATCTGGCCGTCGAAGCGGATGGCCGCGCCCGACACCAGCGGCGTGCGCTGCGCCACGCAGGCGCGGTTGACGGCGTGGCGCGTGGCGAAGTTGTCGGTGCAGTCGAGCACCACGTCGGCGTCCGCCACCAGCTGCGCCAGGCGCGCATCATCGACCCGCTCATCGAGCGCGGTGACGGCGATATCGGGATTGATCTGGGCCATGGTCTGCTGCGCGGACCGGGCCTTGGACTGGCCCACGCGGTCGGTGGTATGGGCGATTTGCCGTTGCAGGTTGGTCAGATCGACCGTGTCGTCGTCGACGATGGTGATGTGCCCCACCCCGGCCGAGGCCAGGTACATGGCCGCCGGCGAGCCGAGGCCGCCGGCGCCGATCACCAGCGCGTGCGAGGCCAGCAGCTTTTGCTGGCCTTCGATGCCGATCTGGTCCAGCAGGATGTGGCGCGAATAGCGCAGCAGTTGCTCGTCGTTCATGTTCGGCGCGCCGGCCGCTTATTGGCTGGCTGGCGGGGTGGCTGACTGGCTGGTGGGCTCGGTTGATGGGTGGGCAGGCAACGCGGCTTCCGGCTTGGGCGCCGGTTGCTGCAGCGGTTTGTCGGACGGCCTGGTCGGCGTCACCGGTTTGCTCGGCCTGGCCGGCTTGCCGGTGGCTTTGTCGGCCGGCGCGCTATCCGACTTCACATCCGACTTGGTATCGGCTTTGGTGTCAGCTTTGGTGTCAGCCTTGGTATCGGACTTGCTGTCCGACGTGCTGACGCCGCTGGCGGCGCCCGGCGCTTCCCGTACTTCCGCCTTCGACAGTTTGACCGGCAGCCCCTTAAAATGGTTCAACGCCTGCGTCAATTGGAAATCGTCCTTGGTGCCGAATTCCACCGGCTTTGCTTTTTTCGCCAGCGCGATCAGGCGCTGTTCTTCTTCCAGGCTGTCGCGGCGGGCGTTGAGCGCCTTTTGCTCGGCCGCTTCCGCTGCCGGGTCCTTGTCGTTGCCCAGGTGTTTCTGCAGGTCCGACTCGCGCATGCGCAGGCTGTTCAAGCCGTCGCCATCGGCCGTTTCATCGACCAGGATGTCGGGCACGATGCCGCGCGCCTGGATGGCGCGGTTTTGCGGCGTGTAGTAGCGCGCGGTGGTGATCTTGACGGCCGTGTCCGCCGTGAGCTGGCGCAGCGTCTGCACCGAGCCCTTGCCGAACGTTTGCGTGCCCATGATGGTGGCGCGCTTGTAGTCCTGCAGCGCGCCGGCCACGATTTCGGACGCCGACGCCGAACCGGCGTTGACCAGCACCACGATCGGCACGTCCTTCACGCCGGCCGGCAACCGGGCCAGCGGATCGCTCTTGGCGCCCTGGGCATAGAATTCCGGCCGGGCGTAAAAAGTTTCCTTGGCACTGGCCAGCTGGCCGTTGGTGGATACCACGACCGCGTCGCGCGGCAGGAAGGCGGCCGAGACGCCGATGGCGCCCGGCACCACGCCGCCCGGGTCGTTGCGCAGGTCGAGCACCAGGCCCTTGATGTGCGGGTCGGCAGCGTACAGTTCGTTGATTTTCTTGACCATGTCGTCGAGCGTCGGTTCCTGGAACTGCGAGATGCGCAGCCACGCGTAGCCGGGCTCGATGATCTTGCCCTTGACGCTCTGCACGCGGATTTCCTGGCGCGTGATGGTCAGCGTGAGCGGCTTGTCCTCGTCCTTGCGGCTGATGGTGACCGTCACCTTGGAGCCGGGCTCGCCGCGCATTTTTTTCACGCTCTCGTCGAGGTTCATGCCCTTGATGGGCGTGCCGTCGATGCGGGTGATCAAATCGCCCGCCTTGATGCCGGCCTTGAACGCGGGCGTGTCCTCGATCGGCGACACCACCTTGATATAGCCGTCCTCGGCGCTCACTTCGACGCCGATGCCGACGAACTTGCCGGCCACGGTTTCGCGCATTTCGCGGAAGGCGCGCTTGTCCAGGTACACCGAGTGCGGATCGAGCGACGACACCATGCCGGCAATGGCGTCGGTGACGAGCTTTTTGTCGTCGACGGTTTCCACGTAGTCCGTCTTGATCAGTCCGAATACATCGGACAACTGGCGCAGTTCCGTCAGCGGCAGGGGCGCGCCGCTGATTTTTTGCGCGATGGCGGAAAATTGCATCGATGCGGCAACACCCGCAACCATACCGATACCGATCAGACTGATGCTCTTGAACTTGTTTGCCATGGTTTCCGCGTAAATTGTATAAAGCTTGAAGCTGGGCTCAGAACTTCACCCAGCCTGCCGGATCGAATGCCGCACCGCGCAGGCGAAGCTCAAAGTATAGCCCCGATTCCTCGTTGCCGCCGCTGTTGCCCACGCTGGCAATGGCGTCGCCGCCCTTGACCACGTCGCCGGCGCGCTTGAGCAGCGACTGGTTATTGCCGTAAATACTCATGTACTGGCCGCCATGGTCGACGATGATCAGGTTGCCGAAGCCGCGCAGCCACTCGGCAAACACCACCCTGCCCCCGGCCACCGCGTGGATTTCCGATCCTTCGGCCGCCTTGATGAACACGCCCTTCCAGGCGGGACCATCGCCGCGCTTGCTGCCGAACCTGGCGGCCACGCGGCCGCTGACGGGCGCGCGCATCTGCCCCTTGAGGCTGGCAAAAGCGCCGGCCGGCGCGGCGGGCGCGAGCGCGATATCGGCCGCCTTGGCGGGCGGCTCCTTCGGCTCCACCGGCGCCGGCGTGGCGGCCACTTTCGGCTCGTCGGCGTCGATCGGGTCGAGCTTGACGGGCGCGGGCGGGGGCGGCGGCGTCACTGGCGCCTGCGGCTTGATCGTGCCCGATTTGGCGGTATTGGCCGCGGCAGCGGCAGCGGCGGCTGCACGCGCCAGGCGCAGGCGCTCGGCTTCGGCCGCCCTGGCCTTGGCCAGCGCGCGTTGCTCCGCGTCGGCCTTGGCCTTGGCGGCAGCGCGGGCGGCCGCCAGTTGTTCCTGGCGGCGCTTTTCGGCAGCGGCGGCCAGCGCCTGTTCCTCGATCAGCTTGTTCAGGCGCGTGACCAGGCCGCCGAGGCGCTGCTCGTCGCGCTCGACATTGCCCACTTCCTTGCGCTGGGCCACCAGCTTGTTGGACAGCTGGGCCAGCAGCGCGGCGCGGCGGCCCTTTTCCTGTTCCAGTTTATTTTTTTGCTGCAATTGTTCCTGGGCGATCTCGCCCAGTTCATCCTTGGCGTTCTGGGTTTCCGCCTGGTTGTCTTCCACGGCTTTCAGATTGGCGCGCAAGCCTTCCAGCAACTTCGCCTGGGCCTGCGACACGTACGCCATCATCTGCAGGTCGCGGTTGATGCGGTTGGGATTGTCGCCGGACAGCAGCAGCTTGATGCGGTCTTCGTTGCCGGCCACATAGTGTTCGCGCAGCATCTTGGCCAGTTGCTGCTGCTGGGCCGTGACGGTGGCGCTCAGGCGCGCGCGCTGGGTGCCCAGCTCGGTCAGCTTGCTGTTGGTGTCCTGCTGCTCCTGCTGCAGGTCGCGCAGGGCGCGGTTGGCGTCCGAAATCGCCGCTTCCGATTCGGCCAGCGTATCGGCCGCGTCGTCCTTGGCGCTTTCGGTCTTGCTGATGTCCTTCTTGAGCGCGGTAAGTTTTTGCTGCAGGCCGGCGCGTTCCGCCTCGGCCAGCGCCTTTTGCTTGCTGCGCTCGGTCGGCTTGCTGGGTGCGGCGTGCGCACCGGCGCCTGCCAACGACAGCGTCAACAGCAGCGCGGCAGGAATGCCGCGCCATGTACTATTAGAAAAAGAAGACAAATTACTTGGCCTTGCCCTGGTTGGCGACTGCGGCCTGGGCGGCAGCGATGGCATCGGCGTCGCCGAGGTAGTAGTGACGGATCGGTTTCAGGTCGGCGTCGAGCTCGTACACCAGCGGCTGGCCGTTGGGGATGTTGAGGCCCACGATGTCGTTGTCGCTAATGCCGTCGAGCATTTTGATCAGCGCGCGCAGGCTGTTGCCGTGGGCGGAGATGATGATTTTCTTGCCGGCGCGAATGGCCGGCGCGATTTCCTCGTCCCAGGCCGGCATCACGCGGGCCACGGTATCCTTCAGGCATTCGGTCAGCGGGATCTGCTCCTTGGACAGGCCGGCGTAGCGCGGATCGTCGAACGACACGCGGTCGTCGCCTGCTTCCAGCGCTGGCGGCGGGGTGTCGTAGCTGCGGCGCCATACCAGCACCTGGTCGTCGCCGTACTTGGCGGCCGTTTCGCCCTTGTCCAGGCCCTGCAGCGCGCCGTAATGGCGTTCGTTCAGGCGCCAGTCGTTCTTGATCGGCAGGTACATCATGTCCATTTCGTCCAGCGCCAGCCACAGCGTGCGGATCGCGCGCTTGAGCACCGAGGTGTAGGCCAGGTCGAACGTGAAGCCCGATTCCTTGAGCACCTGGCCGGCAGCCTTGGCTTCATTGATGCCTTTTTCGGTCAGATCGACGTCGGTCCAGCCGGTAAAACGGTTCGACAGGTTCCAGGTGGATTCGCCATGGCGCATGAATACGATTTTGTACATGTGAACTATCTTCAAAAAGGAGTAAAGAGGAGGGTTACCGGTGCATGAGAAGCTATCTCAGAACGATCGCTGCTTCTATTTTATAATGCGCGGATTCATTTAAACCATTGGAACCCTGTGAAATTCTTCATTGACAATATTTTCCTGATCGCCGTGGTGCTGGTTTCCGGCGGCGCCCTGCTGTTCCCGATGCTGACCCAGCGCGGCAAGCGCGCCAGCCCGGCTGACGTGACGCTCTTGATTAATCGCAGCAAGGCCACCATTGTAGATGTACGCGAGGCCAAGGACTTTGCCGTCGGCCACCTGCCGGACGCCAAAAACATTCCCCTGGCCGATTTCGACAAACGGATCGGTGAACTCGACAAGTTCAAGAGCAAGAGCGTGGTCGTAGTGTGCCAGACTGGCGGCATGCGCGCCGCCACCGCTGCCAACAAGCTGGCGAAAGCCGGTTTCACGGACGTGGTAACCCTCGATGGCGGCATTGCTGCTTGGCAAAAGGCCAATCTGCCGCTGAAAAAATTGCTGGCCAAATAACTGGAAGGAAGCATGATGACTGCCGAAGTGACGATGTACACCACCGCCGTATGCCCGTATTGCATTCGGGCCGAGCGCCTGCTGGAATCCAAGGGCGTAACCGACCTGAAAAAAGTGCGCGTGGACCTCGACCCCCAGCAGCGCATGCTGATGATGGAAAAGACCGGTCGCCGCACCGTGCCGCAAATTTACATCGGCGACACCCATGTCGGTGGTTTCGATGATTTGTATGCACTGGATCAAGCAGGCAAGCTCACGCCCTTGTTAAATCCCTAATTGACGCCAAATACCAACGATGGGCCAGAAATTCCAGTGGCCCATGATGGTTTTGATACAATTGCCTTCGGTTTGATTTGAGCCTTAGCACGCCCATCCCAAGCACACTTATATCGAGCGGCTCCGGCCGCTCCTGTTCACCACAACGAAAGCGTTCCATGTCTGAAGAAAATCTGCAACCAGTATTCCAAATCCAACGCGTCTACCTGAAAGACATGTCGCTGGAACAACCGAACTCGCCAGCTATCTTCCTGGAACAGGAAGCACCGAGCATCGAAGTCGCGCTGGACGTCGGCGCCGAGCCACTGGCTGACGGCATCTTCGAATCGACCGTGACCATCACCGTGACCGCCAAGGTCAAGGACAAAGTCGCTTTCCTGGTCGAAGGCAAACAAGCCGGTATCTTTGAAGCCCGCAACATTCCAGCCGACCAGCTGGACCCGCTGCTGGGCATCGGTTGCCCGAACATCGTGTACCCGTACCTGCGCGCCAACATCGCCGACGTGATCACCCGTGCCGGCTTCCCGCCAGTGCACCTGGCCGAGATCAACTTCGAAGTGTTCTACCAGCAGCGCCTGCAAGCCGTGGCGGACGCCGCCGCTGCCGCACCCGCTGTCGACGGTACCACCACGCACTAAGTTCTCGCACTAAGTTCTAACAGGGGCCTCGAGAAACCGTCGCGCGCAGGTTGATCGAGGCCCCTGAAGTTTTACCTCTACCAGCAAGGTTCGCAATGACATTTCCCCGTTTGATCGCTGGTCTGACCATGGTGTTGGCCGCGTCTGCCAGCCAGGCATATGACTTCAAAACGGTGGGCGCAGCGCCTGCGGTGCTGTATGACGCCCCTTCCACCAAAGGCGGCAAGCTGTTCGTGGTGCCGCGCGGCGCCCCGCTGGAAGTCGTGCTGACCTACGGCGAATGGATCAAGGTGCGCGACATCAACGGCGACATGGCCTGGACCGAAGCGCGCAACCTCACGCCCAAGCGCAACGTCATCGTGCGCACCGCCAACCTGAAAATCCGCAGCACCCCCGACGATGCAGCCACTGCCGCCTTTATCGTGGACAAGGGCGTGCTGCTGGAAGTGACCGAAGCGGCCGCCGGCGGCTGGCTCAAGGTCCGTCACAAGGACGGCCTGACCGGCTACGTCAAGAACGCCGACATCTGGGGCATCTAGCCCCGGCTCATCCCGGTTCAACCGCACGGGTACCACATGCAAGAACATCCAAACAAGCCATCTGCCGTTGCCGGCACGCGCCAGGTCAGCGTGCTGGGCGCCGGCGCCTGGGGCACCGCCGTGGCCATGGCGCTGGCCCAGCGCCACGACGTGCTGCTATGGGGCCGTAACGCGGCTGCCCTGCAGGCCATGGGCCGCGCCCGCGAAAACACCGACTACCTGCCCGGCCATCCGTTCCCGCCGCGCCTGCACGTGGCGGACGGGCTCGACGCCGCGCTGGCGCACGCCGCCGGTCCCGGCGGCCTCTTGATCGCCGCCTGCCCGGTGGCGGGCCTGCGGCCTCTGCTGCAGCAACTCAAACCCCACAACGTGGCCCACGTGGTCTGGCTGTGCAAGGGTTTCGAATACGACACCGGCCTGCTGCCGCACCAGATCGTGCACGAGGTGCTGGGCGACGCCGTGGCCGGCGGCGCCCTGTCCGGCCCGTCGTTCGCGCAGGAAGTGGCGCGCGGCCTGCCGTGCGCACTGACCATCGCTTCCACCTCGCCCGCCCTGCGCGACAGCGTGGTGGCCGCCGTTCATGGCGGCAGCGTGCGCGTGTACGCGAGCGAAGACCTGGTGGGCGTGGAAGTGGGCGGCGCGGTCAAAAACGTGCTGGCCATTGCCACCGGCGTGGCCGACGGCCTGGGCCTGGGCCTGAATGCGCGCGCGGCCCTGATCACGCGCGGCCTGGCGGAAATCACGCGCCTGGGCACGGCGCTGGGCGGCCAGGCCGAAACCTTCATGGGCCTGACCGGCATGGGCGATTTGATTTTAACCTGCACCGGAGATTTGTCGCGCAACCGCCGCGTGGGCCTGGCGCTGGCGCAAGGCAAGGCCCTGGACACCATCGTGCACGAGCTGGGCCACGTGGCCGAAGGCGTGCCCTGCGCCAAGGCCGTACGCGAACTGGCGGCCCGCATGGGCGTCGAGATGCCGATCACCAACGCGGTGGCCGGTGTGCTGTTCGACGGCGACCAGCCGCAAGCGATGGTCTCGCGCCTGCTGGCGCGCGATCCGAGGGACGAAAAGGTGTTGCGCCCGGCCACGACCGCGGTTCGATAACGGTTAAGCCGTCATCCCCGCGCAGGCGGGGATCCAGTTGCCGCGAGGCAACACGCTTCGACGGGCTCAGCGTGAACGGTCCTGGTTGGGTCGGGAGAGGTCCGGTTCGAGGGCCGATCATCGGCCAGTCGGCCCAGTCCGTTCGACTTGAACAGCCAGACCGGCACCTCTGCTTCAGGCCGGACTGGCGTGTCGAAGGGCGTCCATCCGCCGCGCCATGATCACGTCGCGCTGCGGGTCGCTGCCCACCATGAAGGTGTGTTCGCCCACCGGCTCGAAGCCGAACTTGCGATAGAACGCCAACGCGCGCGCGTTGCGCTCCCACACGCCCAGCCACACCACATCGGATCCGCGCTGCGCAACCGCCTCCAGGCACGCGGCCATCAACGCTTGCGCAATGCCCTGGCCGTGCCAGCCACGGGCGACATAGAACCGCAGGATTTCACCGGCCGACGCGGCGGCCACGCCGGGCAGCAACTTGCCCCACCGCAGCTGCGCAAACGCCATCAGCTGGCCGTGCTGCTCGCAGACCAGCGTGCACATGCTCGGATTCGCAATCTCGCCG
>JBEVMD010000210.1:0-8503 GCA_040508835.1 Duganella sp.
AAATATATTCCTCCTGGAAAGCGGAGTCAACAACAGCAGGTTGGAGTGTGCGGTAATGCGCGATGCATCCGCGACCGACCAAGTCAATCAGGCGTAACCCCAGTCGCGCCGGCTATGCGCCGTAAACGACAAAAGGCTACGTCGTAACGTAACCTTTTGCATTGTTCTGGCTCCCCGACCTGGACTCGAACCAGGGACCTGCGGATTAACAGTCCGTCGCTCTACCAACTGAGCTATCAGGGATTAGAGGCAACATTTTATACTGTTTAGTTCGCGCTTTCAAGAAATATTTCTATCAGCACAATTTCTTACGGTATGACTTTGTTGCCATCCCGATCAACGCTGCTGCGTCAACCGAAGAAGCAAGAGTTTAGAGCACTTTGGCGATGGCGTCAATGACGATATCGATATTGCGCGAGTTCAGCGCGGCCACGCAGATGCGGCCCGTGTCCACGGCGTAGATCGATTGCGCGCGCAGCTGCTCCACTTGCGCCTTGGTCAGGCCCGAGTACGAGAACATGCCCACCTGGTCGCGCACGAAGTCGAAGTCGTGTGCCGGCGCCTTGGCTTTCAGCTTGGCGACGAACGCTTCGCGCATTGCCTTGATACGCACGCGCATGCCGGCCAGCTCGTCTTCCCACAGCTGGCGCAGTTCCGGCGTGGTCAAGACGGTGGCCACCACTTTGCCGCCGTGTACCGGCGGGTTCGAGTAGTTGGTGCGCACCACGCGTTTGAGTTGCGACATCAGGCGCGCCGCTTCTTCGCCGCTGGCAGCCACCACGCTCAGGGCGCCCACGCGCTCGCCGTACAGCGAGAACGATTTCGAGAACGAGTTCGACACCAGCAGCGGGCCGCCGGCGTCGGCAAAGCGGCGCACCACGGCGCCGTCTTCGGCGATGCCTGCGCCAAAGCCCTGGTAGGCCATGTCGAGGAACGGCACCAGGCCGCCGGACGTCACGGCCGCGATCACTTCGTCCCACTGGGCCGAGGTCAGATCCGCGCCGGTCGGGTTGTGGCAGCACGCGTGCAGCAGCACGATGGAACCGGCTGGCATGGCCTGAATATCGGCGAGCATGCCGGCAAAGTTCACGCCATGGGTGGCGGCGTCGTAGTAGCTGTAGTTGTTGACGGTGAAGCCGGCGCTTTCGAACAGCGCGCGGTGGTTTTCCCAGCTCGGGTCGCTGATGTACACCTGGGCATCGGGCGCGAAGCGCTTGAGGAAGTCGGCGCCGATCTTCAGGGCGCCGGTGCCGCCGATCGCTTGCACGGTGATCGCACGTTTCTCTTGAATTACCGCGCTGTCGGCGCCAAATACCAGCTCTTGCACCGCCTTGTCGTAGGCAGCCAGGCCTTCGATGGGCAGGTAGGTGCGCGGGGCTGGCGCGGCGATCAGGATTTCTTCCGCTTTCTGTACGCAAGACAACAGCGGTACCTTGCCGTTATCGTCATAGTAGACACCGACGCCCAGATTGATTTTGGCCGGATTCTGGTCTGCATTGAATGCTTCGGTGATGCCCAGGATCGGGTCGCGTGGTGCCATGTCGATGGCGCTGAACAAGCTAGGATTCGTCATGATAAGATTGGATTCGATTGAGAGCGGTTCGCAGTGGAAAATTTTGACAGCGCCCCTTACTAGTATCCGAATATTAGGCCGCTGGCAGGCCGACATTTTAACAAAGGTCTGATCAAGATGGCTGAATTACCCGTAATAGATACCTCGGCAGCAACCGTGGTGACTTTCCCCGACTCGCCGTACAAGCTGCACCAGCCATTCCCGCCGGCCGGCGACCAGCCCGTGGCAATCGACCAGCTGTGCGAAGGGATCAACGACGGCCTGTTCTTCCAGACCCTGCTGGGCGTGACCGGTTCCGGCAAAACCTACACCATGGCCAACGTGATCGCCCGCCAGGGCCGCCCTGCCATCGTGTTCGCGCCCAATAAAACGCTGGCCGCGCAGCTGTACTCCGAGTTCAAGGAATTCTTCCCCGAGAACGCGGTCGAGTACTTCGTCTCGTACTACGATTACTACCAACCCGAGGCCTACGTGCCACAGCGCGACCTGTTCATCGAAAAGGACTCGTCGATCAACGAGCATATCGAGCAGATGCGCCTGTCGTGCACCAAGTCGCTGATGGAGCGGCGCGACGTGGTGATCGTGGCCACCGTGTCGGCCATCTACGGTATCGGTAATCCCAACGAATACCACCAGATGATCCTCACGCTGCGCGCCAAGGACCGCGTCTCGCAGCGCGACATCATCGCGCGCCTGATCCAGATGCAGTACACGCGCAACGAAGTGGACTTCGGCCGCGGCACGTTCCGCGTGCGCGGCGACACGCTCGACATCTTCCCGGCCGAGAATGCCGACCTGGCCGTACGCCTGGACCTGTTCGACGACCAGCTGGAATCGATCCAGCTGTTCGACCCGCTCACGGGCCGCGTCAAGCAGAAGATCCCGCGCTTCACCGTCTATCCCGGCTCGCACTACGTGACGCCCCGCTCCACCGTGCTGCGCGCGGTGGAATCGATCAAGCTCGAACTGCGCGACCGCCTGGAATTCTTCCGCAACGAGAGCAAGCTGATTGAAGAGCAGCGCCTCGAGCAGCGTACCCGCTTCGACCTCGAGATGATGCAGGAAATCGGTTTTACGAAAGGCATCGAGAACTACTCGCGCCACCTGAGCGGCGCCATGCCGGGCGAGCCGCCCCCTACCCTGTCGATTACCTGCCCAAGGACGCGCTGATGTTCATGGACGAGTCGCACGTCCTGATCGGCCAGTTGAGCGCCATGTACAACGGCGACCGTTCGCGCAAGACCAACCTGGTGGACTATGGTTTCCGCCTGCCGTCCGCGCTCGACAACCGGCCGTTGAAGTTCGAGGAATTCGAGCAGAAGATGCGGCAGACGGTGTTCGTCTCCGCCACGCCGGCGGAATACGAAAAAACCCACGCCGACCAGGTGGTCGAACAGGTGGTGCGCCCCACCGGCCTGGTGGACCCGCTGATCATCGTGCGTCCCGCCAGCTCGCAGGTGGACGACCTGATGTCCGAGATCACCGACCGCGTGGCGAAAAACGAGCGGGTGCTGGTCACCACGCTGACCAAACGCATGTCCGAGCAGCTCACCGAGTACCTGAGCGACCATGGCATCAAGGTACGCTACCTGCACAGCGATATCGAAACCGTGGAACGCGTGGAGCTGCTGCGCGACCTGCGCCTGGGCACCTACGATGTGCTGGTCGGGATCAACCTGCTGCGCGAGGGCCTGGACTTGCCCGAGGTGTCGCTGGTGGCCATTCTCGACGCCGACAAGGAAGGCTTCCTGCGCTCCGAGCGCTCGCTGATCCAGACCATCGGCCGCGCCGCCCGTAACCTCAACGGCGTGGCGCTGCTGTACGCGGACCGCATGACCGATTCGATGGAGCGCGCCATCGGCGAGACCGAGCGCCGGCGCGCCAAGCAGATCGCCTTCAACACGGCCAACGGCATCGTGCCGCGCGGCGTGCAGAAGAAGATCAAGGACATGATCGACGGCGTCTTCAGCCCGCAGGATGCGAAGGAGGAACTGGCCGTGGCGCAGGAATCGGCCAAGTACGAGTCGATGAGCGAAAAGCAGATCGCCAAGGAAATCAAGCGCCTGGAAAAAGCCATGCTCGATCACGCCAAGAACCTCGAGTTCGAAAAAGCCGCGCAAGTGCGCGACCAGCTGCACGTGCTGAAAAAGCAGCTGTTCGGCGCCCCGGGCGCGGACACCTTGCCAACCTGAAGACAGATGATGAATCCCATTTTAAGCAGCGGCCCGCTGGGCTTCCCCTGGGCCACCATGGACCCGTTTTTATTTTGCGTGAACCACGTCGATGGCTACCCGAAAGGCAATGGCCAGTACGGCCCGGCCGCCTCGCTGGCCGGCCGCAATATCGGCCAGGATTTTAACGGCATCGACAGCTGGAATATGTACCACGGCGAGCACGTGCCGGGCTTTCCCGGCCACCCGCATCGCGGTTTCGAAACGGTCACCATCGTGCGCCATGGCCTCATCGACCATGCCGATTCGCTGGGCGCGGCCGCCCGCTTCGGCGCCGGCGACGTGCAGTGGCTCACGGCCGGTCGCGGCATCGTCCATTCCGAGATGTTCCCGCTCTTGAAGACGGAAGAAGACAATCCGCTGGAGCTGTTCCAGATCTGGCTCAACCTGCCCGCCCGCAGCAAGATGGTGGACCCGCACTTCACCATGCTCTGGTCCGAGGACGTGCCGCGCCAGGTGGTCACCGCTGCCCACGGCGCGCGCACCGAGGTACAGTGCGTGGCCGGCCTGCTGGCCGATGCATCGACCAACCTCACGCCGCTGCCGCCACCACCGAATTCGTGGGCTGCCGCCGACGACAGCGACGTCGCCATCTGGGTCATCACCATGGAACCGGGCGCCGAGTGGTCGCTGCCGCCAACGCGCGGCACGCAGACCAAACGGGCACTGTATTACTTCGATGGCGACGGCGCCACCATCGGCGGCCAGGCCATCGCTGCCCGCAGCGCCAACGACCTGCGCACCGATGCCCCGCTGCTGCTGCAGAACGGCGCCACGCCCGCGCAGTTCCTGGTGCTGCAGGGACGCCCGATCGGCGAGCGCGTGGTGCAGGCCGGTCCGTTCGTGATGAACAGCGAACAGGAAATCCGGCAAGCCCACGCCGACTACCAGCAGACCGGCTTTGGCGGCTGGCCGTGGCAGGACATGGCGCCCGTGCACGGCGACGATCCCACGCGCTTTGCGCGGCACGTGGATGGCCGCGTGGAGCGCCGGGAAACCTCCTCGTTATAAACCCTGCACGAAGGTGGCGACTGCATCGATGAGTTGCGGCGCCACCGGCAGGTCGGCGCTGCCATACGATTTGACCTGCAGCGCCTGGTCGTCACCGACGATTTTCAGCAGGTGGTTCATGCCGTCGACCACCACCAGCTTGGCCGCAGGCTGGGCTTTGGCCAGCGCCTCGGCGTCGGTCACTTTCACCTGGATGTCGGACGTGCCCTGCACGATCAGCACCGGCATGGTCAGCGCCGCAATGGCGGCGCGCGGTTCGTGGCGCAGCGACGAAATCAGGTACGGCTGCACGGACGGCCGGTACAACATCATCAGCTCGGGCGGCACGCCGTCCGCCAGCTTGCCCTGCTTGAGCGACCCGATGATGCGCGTATGCTGTGCGAACAGCGCAGGGCTGAGATGGGGCTTGAGCTGCTCGTCGAGCACTTCATCGAGGCCCCGGCCGATGCCGGCGATCTCCACGCAGCCATCGGCCCCGCCGCGCCGGCACGCTACCGCCGCCACCAGTGCGCCTTCGCTATGTCCCACCATGATGACCTTGGCGAAGCGCGGATCGGTGCGCAGCTGGCGTATCCACGCCACGGCGTCGTTGGCGTAATCGTCGAAGCGCACATCGGCTTCGGTCCACTGCGGCGACACGCTGGCCGCGATCAGGCGCTTGTCGTACCGCACCGACGCGATGCCCCGCGCGGCCAGCGCCTGCGCCACCATGCGCAAGCTGTCGTTGGCGCCCGGCAGCGCGATGCTGTTGCCGTTACGGTCCGTGGGGCCGGAACCGGCATGCAGCAGCACCACCGGTACCTTGACCGTATCGCCCGGCGCCACGGCAGGCGCCAACTCGGTGCCGCGCAGCGTGCCGCCGCCGACATCGAGCGCGACCTCGCGCTGCACGAACGGTGCTGCTGCATGGGCCAGGACACCGAACAACAGGATTGGCAGGGCCAGCAAACCACGCATTGAACTCTCCAGTAAAAGATGCGACGGTACAGATTACCCCGCCTGGGGCCGCAGTGTCGCCCTTCTGATGCGGAAAGTACTCGCGCGAAGACCTGACGGTCGGCGTCAGAACGCGTACCGCGCGCTGAACTTCACGGTGCGCATCGGGCCGCCCATCGAATTGGCCGCGCCCAGGTTGGCATTGTCGCCGCCGTAGCGGTTGCTCGGATTGCCCGGTCCGCCGCCCCAGCCGTCGTAGCCGCCGTAGTTGATGCTGTTGAACAGGTTGAGCACGTCCGCGCGCAGCGACAGCGCACCGAAGGCGAACTTGAGTTCCTTGGCCAGCCCCACGTCCACCTGGCGGAAGCTGCCGCCCTTGCCTTCGGCCGAGACGCAGCTGTTGAAGCCGCGCGAACAGTCGGTGACCAGGTACGGCAGGCCCGAGCCCAGCGTCACCTTGCCCGACACCATCAGTCCCAGCGGCAGCCAGCCGTCCGACACGCCGGAGACCACGAGCCGGTGCTTTTCCACGTCCTTCGACGGATTCCACGCTTGCGCATACCGACCGTAGGTCCAGTTGAAGGTGTCGTTGGTCCACTCCTTGTTGGTGGTTTCGCCGCGGCTGTAGGTGTACGTGGCGCCCAGGCTCCAGGTGGACGCCTTGCTGTAGGGCTTGTCCAGCTTCAGGTAGACGTTTTCCGCTTTGGCCTGCGTGACGAAGTCGCCCAGCACCAGGGTCGAGTAGCCGGGCACGGAACCGAACAAGGGATCGATCGGGCTGGCGTTGCCCCAGGTGCCGTTGACGTCGCGGTTGCCGCCGAACCAGTTGAACTGGTTGCGGCTGCGCGAGTTGGTGTAGCCCACCTCGCCGTTCCAGCGGCCGAGCGCCTGGCGCAGGCCAAAGCTGTACTGGTCCGTGTAGGCCATCTTGTGGTCGTTGCGGATCAGCCAGATTTCGCCGCCGGCCTGCGAATTTTTTTGCGCTTCGTCCAGCGCATGGTTGGCAATCGCCCGGTCGTAGGCGCGGCCCCAGCCGGCAAACAATACCGAGTCGCGGTCGCCGAACATGTCGTACGACAGGCCCAGGCGCGGGGCCCACGCGTCCTTGAACGGCTTGCGGCTGTTGCCGGTGCTGACGTAGTTGGCGATGTTGACACCGCCCTTGGCCAGCGATTGCGCATAGGTCTGCCCGGCCGGTGCGCCCTCGCGCGGGTCCTGCCGTCCGAAGATGGCCACGCGGTCGGCCGGCGTGGCGTAGCTGTCGTTGAGCATATTGCTCTCGTAGTCGTAGCGCAGGCCCAGGTTGAGCAGCAGCTTGTCGGTGGCCTGCCAGTCGTCCTGGAAATAAACGCCGTACTGGTTGTTGGAGAATGCCACGCCGCTGGCCGGAATGGCCGCCTCGGAGCGGATCAGGCTGGCCAGACCGGTCTCCGTATCGATGCGCTCCCAGCGCTTTTCGACCGCGCTGGCAGTGCCCGACAGGTCGTAGTCGATGCGCTTGACCTTCACGCCGGCCTTGAGCGTATGGTCATCGAAGCCCGTGTAGGTCAGATCATCCTGCAACAGCACCCCGCGCTGCTGGCGGAACTGGTTGTTGGGCGAACCGCCCGTGATCAGCACGTCGACCACGTTGTTGTCGGAATTGCTGGGCGAAACCTGGTAGCGGATGTATGGGTCAGTAGCGGTGGAACGGGGATTCCAGCTGTATTTTTCGTAACCGAACCGCGCCTCGTTCAAAAATCCCCGGTCGCTCCACTCGTGCTTGACGTCGAAGCGGTCCTCGTCGTTGGTACGGTCCACAACATTCTCGGCCACGCTCAGCTTAAGGTCTTCCGGGATCAGGTCGGTTTCGCGGCGCACGCGCGCGGTGGCTTCCATGCGCTGGTTGCGCGAGATCTGCGCATCGAGCTTGATCAGCAGCAGGTCTTCCTTGAACGTGGACACCTGCGAGCCCTGGCGGGCCAGCAGTCCCGGCACGATGCCGGCGTCGGGCAGCAGGTCGGTGCGCTGGGCGATCACCTGGCGCGGGCTGTCGATCTTCTTGCCTTCGTAGGCAATGAAGTAATGCGCCACATCCTTTTTGATGGGGCCGCCAAGCGTGACGCCATACTGGTCCTGCGACGACGACGGCCGGCCCACGCCCAGGCTTTCCGACTGCTTCTGGAACGGGTCCATGGCCGTGAGGTTGGTGCCGCTGTGGTCCCAGAACACGTCGCCGCTCAGGGTATTGCCGCCCGACTTGGTGATGGCCGTGATTGCCGCGCTCGATACCTGGTCGAACTCGGCCTTGTAGTTTTGCGCAATCACCTTGTACTCGGCCACGGCCGATTGCGGGAACGGATTGCCGCGGCTCGAATCGAGCCCCGACACGCCGCCGCGCAGGATGTTGTTCTTCTGGCTCACGCCGTCGATGAAGACGTTGACGTTGTCCTGGCTCTGCGCCCCGCTTTGCAGCTTGACGTTGCCGGCAGTGTCCACGTTGAAGCGCACGCCGGGCGCCAGGTCGGCAAACGAGAGAAAGTTGCGCGTCACTTGCGGCAGCTTTTCGATCTGCTGGCGCGAGACCGACGTGCCCACCTCGGACCCGGTGACGTCGCGCCGCGAGGCCGAGCCGGTGATCACCACCTGCTGCACCCCGCTTTGCAGCTGCAGGTTGACCTGGCTGGTCTGACCCACGCCCACGGTGACCAGCTCCGCCTCCTGTTCGCCCACGCGGATGCGGTAGGTGCCGGGGGCGACGCCGGTCAGCACG
>JBEVMD010000257.1:0-3676 GCA_040508835.1 Duganella sp.
TTCCGACGACGGCAGAAACAGCAGGAAGCGGTTGCCCTGCGGATCGTAGACATGGCGCACCACGCGATGCCTGTTGTCGTCGCGCAGCAGCGCGCGCGATTCGCGCAGCATGGACGCGCTGACGATGCGCCCCAGCAGTTCGTGGCCGTCGTCATCGACCGCGTACACGCGCCGCCGGTCCATGTTTTCCAGCATGCGCTTGAGGGCGCCGCTGCCGCCGAATTCCAGCGTGGCGGCAGCCGAGTTGATCGCCATTTCCGCGGGCGGGCTGGTGTCGATATCGGTCTGGGCCACCTGCTGGTTGCGGTTCTTGAGCCAGACGGCGCCGCCGATGGCAACCGTGGCCGCCAGCTGCGCCAGCAGGATACAGACAAAAAACTTCCAGAACAAACGGCCCACGCGCTTACTCCTTGATCAGCTGATAGCCCAGGCGGTACACGGTTTGCAGGCAGGAACGGCCGTCGGCGATGGTGCCGAGCTTGTGACGCAGGCTGGACAGGTGGACGTCGATATTGCGGTCGAAACGGGCCAGCGGGCGTCCCAGGCCCTGTTCGGACAGCGTATTCTTGCTGACCGGGCGGCCGGCGTTGCGGGCCAGGACTTCCAGCAGGTTGAATTCGGTGCTGGTCAGTTCCAGCTTGGCGCCGGCCCAGGTGGCGCGGCGCTGCTCGGGCCACATGGTCAGCTGGCCCACCACGATGGCGGACGCATTGCCGCTGTCGGCCGGCACGCTCTGGGCGCGGCGCAGGATGGCGCGGATGCGGGCCGTCAGCTCGCGCGGGGTGCAGGGCTTGGCCACGTAATCGTCGGCGCCCAGTTCCAGGCCGACGATGCGGTCGGTGTCGTCGCCGCGGCCGGTCAGCATCAGGATCGGCAGCTGGCTGTTGGTGCGGATGCGGCGCAGCGTTTCCAGTCCGTTCATGCGCGGCATCATGACGTCGAGGATGGCGATGGCATACGCGCCCGTGCTGGCTTCGATGGTGCCCGCTTCGCCGTCATGCACGGCCTTGACCTCGAAGCCTTCCTGTTCCAGGTATTCCTTGAACATGCCGACCAGTTCGATGTCGTCGTCTATCAGCAGTACTTTGCTCTTCATGTGCAGCGATTCTCTCCAGGGTGACTGGCCATCATACCAGCGCCGCAGATGCCGTTGCCGCGTTTTACCCGGTTTTACAACATGTTGTGCAGCGGAAATTTGCTGTGTAAACAAGGTCTTTACGCGGTTTTACGTTGCTTTTACGGCACTTAACACGGGGCAACAACAGAATGACGGTTCACTTAGCAAACGAGGATAGTGGGCATGAACAACAACAAACAACGCTTGAACCATCTCTTGCTGGCCGCCGCCGTGGCGCTGCCGTTATGGACCGCCGCCAGCGCCGTGCGCTCCGCAGACATGCCCGGCGCGCATCCGCCGGCGCTGGAAGATGGCCAGCCGGGCGGCCACGGCGGGCCCGGCGCCGACGACGGTCGCGCTTCCGATGCCAACGGTCCAGACCATGGTCACCGTGGCCCTGTTGGCCCTGGTGGCCCGGATGGCTTCGGCGGTCCCGGTGGCTTTGCCAGCTTCGGCCCCGGCCCCGGCGGTCCGTTTGGCGGCCCGGGTGGTCCCGGCTTCGGCGGCCCGCCGCCCATGCTGCGCGGCGTGGAATTGACGGAAGCCCAGCAAGACAAAGTGTTTGCCATCCTGCACGCGGAAACACCGTACCTGCGCGACCAGGCCAAGGCTGCCGCCAAGGCGCGCGAAGCGCTGCGCGTGCTGGCTGCCGCCGACAAGTACGACGACGCCAAGGCCGCATCGCTGGCCCAGGCCGCTGCCGCGGCGGACGCCACCATCGCACTGCAACGCGTGCGCACCCAGCAAAAACTGCTGGCGGTCCTGACGGCCGAGCAGCGCGCACGGCAGGCGCAAGGCCGGGAGCAACGCCGTGAGCAAGACCGGGAGCAAGACCGGGCCGGCGGCAAGCCACACGGTCTGCGTCCTTGATCTGCCAAGTTGAGCATCACGCTTAGCCACCAGGTTGAGCCACCAATCACACCCTTTGCGGAGAACCGTATGTCGATCAGCGCCTTCAATTCCACCTCTGCCACCAGCCAGGCCAGCTTCCTGAGCCGGCTGAGCAGCAGCAACGCCGCCAGCAGTGCGGAAACCGTCCGTCGTCCGCCACCGCCCGATGGCGGCGGTCTGATCGGCGCCATCTCCGATGCGCTGTCGTCGATCGGCATCACCGACCTGTCCACGGCCGGCACCGACGCCGCCGCTGCCAACGCCGGGTCCGAATCGGGCACGGGTAGTGACGATGTCGCGCAAGCGCTGGGCGGCTTCCTGCAAAGCCTGATGGGTGCGCTGCATGCGCAAAACGCGCCGGGTTCCGACGCCACCTCCGCCTACAGCGAAGGCCAGGGGCAGGGCGGCGGTCCCGGCAAGCTGGAGTCCGACCTGCAGAGCCTGCTGTCCAAGCTGACGTCCGGCAGCGCTGCCGACAGCGCCGGCAGCAGCGATCCGCTCAGCGACCTGGAAACCGCGTTCCAGAATTTGCTCGACAAGGTAGGCAACGGCAGCAGCATCAGCACCAGCAGCAGCAGCAGCACCGCGGGCACCGGCAGCACCAGCGCCACCGGCGACAAGCTGGCCAGCTTCCTGCAAGCCCTGCAATCGAAAGTGGGCGGCAGCGGCAGCAGCGGCAACCTGGTCGACACCTCGGTGTAAGGCCGGACGGCCGCCGACGGGCGGCCAACTTTTAAAATTGAGATAGGGAGCAAGCATGGAATTCCATGACGACAAGCATGACCGCGGCCTGGCAGCCGATCTGACCGCCATGCTCAATCTGAACCGCGACCGCCGCCAGACCTTGCGCTGGCTGCTTGCCGGCGCGTCGGCGCTGCCGATCCTGGGGTGCGGCGGCGGTTCCAGCGATACGGACACGACGGTTGCCACGACCACGCCAGCCACCACGACCACTACGACGACCACTACAACGACCACTACCACCGCGACCGCCACCGGTTCATGTTCGGTGATCCCGGAAGAAACCGGTGGTCCGTATCCGGCCGACGGCACCAACAGCAACGCCAGCGGCGTGGTCAATGTGCTGACGCAAACGGGCATCGTGCGCAGCGACATCCGTAGCAGCTTCAACGGCGCCACGGGCACAGCGGCCGGCGTGCCGCTGACCATCAAATTGCAGATCGTGAACGTGAACGGCAGCTGCGCCGCGCTCGACGGTTACGCCGTGTACCTGTGGCACTGCGACCGCGACGGCAATTATTCGCTGTATTCGAGCGGCGTGACGGGTGAAAATTACCTGCGCGGCGTGCAGGTGAGCGATACCGGCGGCAACGTGGCGTTCACGTCGATCTACCCCGGCTGCTATTCGGGCCGGGTGCCGCACGTGCACTTCGAGGTGTACCGGTCGCTGACGGCCGCCACCAGCGCGTCGAACCGCATCAAGACGTCGCAGCTGGCGTTCCCGGATGCGGCCAGCAACGCCGTCTACGCCACCACCGGCTACAGCGCCAGCGTGCGCAACATGGCTGCCATCAGCCTGTCCACCGACAATGTATTCAGCGACGGCGCCACCTTGCAGGTGGCCAGCATCACCGGCAACGCCACCGACGGCTATGTGGCGACGCTGACGGTGGGCGTGGCAGGCTAGCGGTCGGAGGGCTAGCCGTG
>JBEVMD010000104.1:0-7953 GCA_040508835.1 Duganella sp.
CCACTTCGAGGACATCGACCGCGGCCAGCGCCAGGCGATCATCGTCGACGAGCTGCCCTACCAGGTCAACAAGAAGACGCTCCAGGAGCGGATGGCCGAGCTGGTGCACGAGAAGAAGATCGACGGCATCAGCCACATCCAGGACGAGTCCGACAAGTCCGGCATGCGGGTGGTGATCGAGCTCAAACGCGGCGAAGTGCCCGAGGTGGTGCTCAACAACCTGTACAAGCAGACCCAGCTGCAGGACACCTTCGGCATGAACATGGTGGCGCTGGTCGATGGCCAGCCGCGCCTGCTGAACCTGAAGGAAATGCTGCAGTGCTTCCTGTCGCACCGCCGCGAAGTGGTCACGCGCCGCACCGTGTTCGAACTGCGCAAGGCGCGCGAACGCGGCCACGTGCTCGAAGGCCTGGCAGTCGCCCTGGCCAATATCGACGACTTCATCGCCATCATCAAGGCCGCGCCTACGCCCCCGGTGGCCAAGTCCGGCCTGATGGACCGTTCGTGGGATTCGTCGCTGGTGCGCGAAATGCTGGCCCGTACCGGCGAAGGCGACACCATCGGCGGCATCGAGGCGTTCCGTCCCGAGCACCTGCCCAAGCACTACGGCATGCAGGCTGACGGCATGTACAAGCTGTCGGACGACCAGGCCCAGGAAATCCTGCAAATGCGCCTGCAGCGCCTGACCGGCCTGGAACAGGACAAGATCGTCAACGAGTACAAGGACGTGATGGCCGAAATCGCCGACCTGCTGGACATCCTGTCCAAGCCGTCGCGCGTGACCACCATCATCACCGACGAAATGACGTCGGTCGTCAACGAGTTCGGCGACCGCGCCAAGGATCCGCGCCGCTCCAACATCGAGCATAACGCCACCGACCTCGGTACCGCAGACCTGATCACGCCGCAGGACATGGTCGTGACGCTGTCGCACACCGGTTACATGAAGGCGCAGCCGATTTCCGAGTACCGCGCGCAGAAACGCGGCGGTCGCGGCAAGCAGGCCATGGCCACCAAAGAGGAAGACTGGATCGACCAGCTGTTCATCGCCAATACGCACGATTACATCCTGTGCTTCTCCAACCGTGGCCGCCTGTACTGGCTCAAGGTGTGGGAAGTGCCGCAAGGCTCGCGCAACTCGCGCGGCAAGCCGATCGTGAACATGTTCCCGCTGGCCGATAACGAGAAGATCACCGTGATCCTGCCGCTGTCGGGCGAGAACCGCACCTTCCCGGAAGACCATTACGTCTTCATGTCCACCAGCCTCGGTACCGTCAAGAAGACGCCGCTGAAGGACTTCAGCAACCCGCGCAAGGCCGGCATCATTGCCGTGGACCTGGACGAGGGCGACTTCCTGATCGGCGCCGCGCTCACCGATGGCGAACACGATGTGATGCTGTTCTCCGACTCGGGCAAGGCCGTGCGCTTCGACGAGAACGACGTGCGTCCGATGGGCCGCAACGCCCGCGGCGTGCGCGGCATGAACCTCGACGAAGGCCAGCGCGTGATCGCACTGCTCGTCGCCGAGAACGAGCAGCAGTCCGTGCTGACCGCCACCGAGAACGGCTACGGCAAGCGCACGCCGATCACGGAGTACACGCGTCACGGCCGTGGCACCAAGGGCATGATCGCGATCCAGACGTCCGAGCGTAACGGCCGCGTGGTCGCTGCCACCCTGGTGGAACCGACCGATGAGATCATGCTGATCACCACCGGCGGCGTGCTGATACGCACCCGCGTGGCGGAGATCCGCGAAATGGGCCGCGCCACGCAAGGCGTCACCCTGATCGCGGTGGAAGATGGCACCAAGCTGTCCGGCCTGCAGCGCGTGGTGGAAACCGATATCGACGAAGTGGAGTTCGAACCTGGCCCGAACGGCGGTATTGCTGCGCCGGTTGCGGCGCCTGCCGATCCTGCCGCCGCCGGTGACACCGATGCGCCGGCCGATGCCGAGCCGGATGACACAGCCGCCGAGTAAGGCGTAGCCTATACTCCCGGACCTGGTCCGGGACGGCGGGGTCAGGTCTGTTGCAGCGATGCGATGAGGACCGGCCCCGTTTTTAATTTGAGGATCACATGAAGAAAATCGTCGCAATCCTGGCCGCAATGGCCACCCTGGCGTTGTCCGGCCCAGCTGCGGCCCAGGCGCCGGCTGCCGCACCTGCCGCCACGGCAGCCCCGGTTGCCCTCGACCCCGCCGCGCTCAAGGCCGCGCGCGAGTTGTTCGACTCGATGAACTACCGCCAGTCGATGCAGGAAATGATGCGCCAGATGTCGCAATCGGCCATGCAGTCGATGCGGCCGATGATGGAAGCGGCGGCCAGCCAGGACAAGCGCCTGAGCGACGCCCAGCGCAAGCAGATGCTCGACAAGATCGACGCCAAGATGCCGCAACTGAACCAGATGATGATGGAATTCATGGGCGACCCGGCGCTGGTGGACGAATTGCTGGCGCAGGCGATTCCGATCTACGCCCGCAATTTCACCGTCGACGAATTGCACCAGCTGGCTGCGTTCTACGCCACGCCCGTGGGCAAGAAAATGATGGCGGTGATGCCCAAGCTGGCTGGCGAAAGCATGGCCTCGAGCCAGCAGCTGATGGCGCAGCGCATGCAGCCGATGATGGCCAGGCTGCTCACCATTTTGCGGGACTAGTATTCATTGTTTGAAAAGGAACGCAACGTGACTCACATCTATAACTTCTCCGCCGGCCCTGCCGTCCTGCCCAAGGAAGTGCTGGCGCAAGCGGCTGCCGAAATGCTGGACTGGCATGGCAGCGGCATGTCGGTGATGGAGATGAGCCACCGCGGACCGGAGTTTATTTCGATCTATAAGGCGGCCGAGCGCGACCTGCGCGAGCTGCTGGCAGTACCGGACAATTACAAGATCTTGTTCATGCAGGGCGGGGGCTTGTCCCAGAACGCCCTGATTCCGTTGAATCTGGTGGGCCACAAGCCGCAGCCAGCAACCGTCGATTTCATTCACACCGGTTCGTGGTCGGGCAAATCCATCAAGGAAGCCGCCAAGTACGCCAACGTCAACATCGCCGCGTCGTCCATGACGTCGGTGCCGCCGCAGTCCGAATGGCGCCTCACGCCCGGCGCCGCGTATGTGCACATGTGCACCAACGAGACCATCGACGGCGTGGAGTACGATTTCGACGCCGGCGTGCCGCAGCCGCAGGACGGCGTGCTTTTTGTGGCCGACATGTCCTCGCACATCCTGTCGCGCACGATCGATGTCTCGCAGTACGGCGTGATCTTTGCCGGCGCCCAGAAAAACATCGGCCCGGCCGGACTGACCATCGTCATCGTGCGCGACGACCTGCTGGGCAAGGCGCTGCCGGCCTGTCCGTCGGCGTTCGACTTCAAGCTGGTGGCCGACAACGACTCGATGTACAACACGCCGCCCACCTACGGCATTTATATTGCCGGGCTGGTGTTCCAGTGGCTGAAGAAAAACGGCGGCGTGGCCGCCATGGAACAGCGCAATATCGCCAAGGCGCAGCTGCTGTACGCGGCGCTGGACGCCGACGATTTTTACCAGACCCGCGTGGAGGCCAGCAGCCGCTCGCGCATGAACGTGCCCTTCTACCTGAAGGACGAAAGCCGGAACGACGAATTCCTGGCCGGCGCCAAGGCGCGCGGCCTGCTGCAACTGAAGGGCCACAAGTCCGTCGGCGGCATGCGCGCATCGATCTACAACGCCATGCCGATAGAGGGTGTGCAGGCGCTGGTAGACTATTTAAACGAATTCGCAGGCAGGTAAGATAGCCGTTGCCCTTGCCGACGTCATCGTCGCGCACGCGGGATCCAATGCAGCCGCGCCGACGTCACGCGTGCACATTGGATTCCCGCCTGCGCGGGAATGACGGAGTCGCGTTTAGCAAATAAAGAAACCGCCATGAACGACAAACTCAAACCCTTGCGCGAGCAGATCGATGCGATCGATGCGCAAATTCTCGACCTGCTCAACCGCCGCGCCCAGGTGGCGCAGGAAGTCGGCCACGTCAAGGCCGAAACCAACGCCCCCGTGTTCCGCCCCGAACGCGAAGCGCAGGTGCTGCGCGGCGTGGCCGACCGCAACCCCGGCCCGATGGGCAACGCCGAGATGCAGACGATCTTCCGCGAAATCATGTCCGCCTGCCGCTCGCTGGAAAAGCGCGTGACCGTGGCGTTCCTCGGACCGGCCGGCACCTACAGCGAGCAGGCCGTGTACCAGCAGTTCGGCACCGCCGTCGACGTGCTGGCCTGCGCGTCCATCGATGAAGTGTTCCGCGCCACCGAAGCCGGCACCGCCGATTTCGGCGTGGTCCCGGTGGAGAATTCCACCGAGGGCGCCATCGGCCGCACGCTCGACCTGCTGCTCAATACCCCGCTTGCCATCAGCGGCGAAGTGGCCATCGCCGTGCGTCACAGCCTGCTCACCGGCACCGGCAATATGGACGGCGTCACGGCCATCTGCGCCCACGCCCAGGCGCTGGCGCAGTGCCAGATCTGGTTGAACAACAACTACCCGGGCATCGAACGGCGCGCCGTGTCGTCCAATGCCGAAGCGGCGCGCATGGCCCGTGACGACCACACGTTTGCCGCGATTGCCGGCGAGCGCGCCGGCGTGCGTTACAGCCTCGGTACCGTCAAGGCCAACATCCAGGACGATCCGCACAACCGCACGCGCTTTGCCGTGATCGGCACCCTGCGTACCGGTCCGTCGGGCATCGACCGCACGTCGATGGCGCTGGCCGCGCCGCACAAGGCCGGTTCCGTGTACCGCCTGCTGGGGTCATTGGCGCAGAATGGCGTGTCGATGACGCGCTTCGAATCGCGCCCGGCCCGCAACGGCAACTGGGAATACTATTTTTACGTGGACGTCGAAGGCCATATCGAAAACCCTTCGGTGGCCAAGGCGCTGGAAGAACTGCAGGCCAACGCCGCCTTCTTCAAGGTGCTCGGGTCCTATCCCGTGAGCCTGACTTAAAACCCAATCGAGAGACAATATGACCACACCATACGGGCCGGAATACGTTCGCGCCATCGCTCCCTACCAGGCCGGCAAACCGATCGCTGAAGTCGCGCGCGAATTCGGTTTGCAGGAAGACGCCATCGTCAAGCTGGCCTCCAACGAAAACCCGTTCGGCGTGCCGGAATCGGCCAGGCAGGCCATGACCGCCGCCGCTGCCGAACTGGGACGCTACCCGGACGCCAATGGCTTCGATCTGAAGGCGGCGCTGTCGAAGCGCTACGACGTGCCGGCCGACTGGATCACGCTCGGTAACGGCAGCAACGACATCCTGGAAATCGCCGCCCACGCGTTTGTGGAGCGGGGCCAGGCCATCGTGTACTCGCAGTACTCGTTTGCCGTGTATGCGCTGGCCACGCAGGGCGTGGGCGCGCGCCACATCGTGGTGCCGGCCCGCGATTACGGCCACGACCTGCCGGCCATGCTGGCGGCCATTGACGGCGATACCCGCCTGGTGTTCATCGCCAACCCGAACAACCCGACCGGCACCTTTATTCCGGCCGCCGAGATCGAGGCGTTCGTGCAGCAGGTGCCGGCCAACGTGGTGGTGGTGCTGGACGAAGCGTACAACGAATTCCTGGCGCAGGAACACCAGTTCGAGTCGGCCGACTGGGTAAAAAAATATCCGAATTTGCTGGTGTCGCGCACGTTCTCCAAGGCGTACGGCCTGGCCGGTTTGCGCGTGGGCTTTGCCATCGCCCAGCCGGCGCTGACGGACCTGATGAACCGCATCCGCCAGCCGTTCAACGTCAACTCGCTGGCGCAGGCCGCGGCCATCGCTGCGCTCAACGACAAGGAATTCCTGGAAAAAAGCGCCGCCAACAACGCCGCCGGTTATCGCCAGTTCACCGCAGCGTTCGACCAGCTGCAGCTCGACTATGTGCCGTCCTACGGCAACTTCGTGCTGGTCAAGGTGGGTATCGACGCCGGCGCCGGCGCGCGCGTGAACCTGTCGCTGCTCAAGCAGGGCGTGATCGTGCGCCCGGTGGGCAATTACGGGCTGCCGCAGTGGCTGCGCATCTCGATCGGCCTGCCGCAGGAAAACGCGGTGCTGATCGCCGCGCTGACCAAGGCGCTGGCCGAAGGCTGACATGATGGCCAGGGCAATGAGCAAGGTCGTCATTTTTGGCGTGGGCCTGATCGGCGGCTCGTTTGCGCGGTCGCTGAAAAAAGCGGGCGCCGTGCAGACCGTGGTGGGCATGGGCCGCTCGCAGGCGTCGCTGCAGCGCGCTTTGGCGCTGGGCATCATCGACGTGATCGGCGGCGACTTGCCAGAGGCGCTGGCCGGCGCCGACCTGGTGCTGCTGGCCGCGCCGGTCGCGCAGACCGAGGCGATCCTGGCGGCCATCGCGCCGCACCTGCAGCCGGGCACCGTGGTGACCGATGCGGGCAGCACCAAGTCGGACGTGGTGGCGGCCGCGCGGCGCGCCCTGGCAGGGAAGGTGGCGCAGTTCGTGCCCGGTCATCCCATCGCCGGGCGCGAAACCAACGGGCCGGAAGCGGCCATCGACGATCTGTATGTCGGAAAAAAAGTGGTGCTGACCGCGCTGGCCGAGAATGCGGACGGTGACGTGGAGCGGGTGGCCGCTGCGTGGCGCGCATGCGATGCCATCATCCACCGCCTGTCGCCGGAAGCACACGACAAGGTGTTTGCGGCCGTGAGCCACTTGCCGCACCTGCTGGCGTACGCGCTGGTGGACGATATTGCGAAGAAGCCGCACGCGGACTTGCTGTTCCAGTATGCAGCCAGCGGTTTCAGGGACTTTACGCGCATCGCCGGCTCGTCGCCGGAGATGTGGCGCGACATCAGCCTGGCCAACCAGGTGGCGCTGCTGACGGAGCTCGATGCCTACATGGCGCAGCTGTCCGTGCTGCGCGGCCGGTTGGCGGCCGGCGACGGCGCGGGGCTGGAGCACGTGTACGGCAACGCCCAGCGCGCCCGGCACCAATGGATCACCGCGATTGAAACGGCGGAAGCGCCGCCGTCGCAGGACAAGGCGGATTAAAACCAGGCAGCAGAAAAACACCGAGCAGTCCGCAGCCGTTGCGCCGTCATTGACTTGACACTTGCCCGCAGCCTGAAACAGTGGCGGCGGCTGGCGGCTGGCGGCTGGCGGCTGGCGGGTGCGGTACTGGCTGCATGTAATTGGATTCCCGCCTGCGCGGGAATGACGGTAGTACGGCTACCTCAAAGAAAGAATAACCATGAACCACGAATACATCGACCTCCAGCCAGTCCCGCACGTGCAAGGCACGGTGCGGCTGCCTGGCTCCAAGTCCATTTCCAACCGCATCCTGCTGTTGTCCGCGCTGTCGCAGGGCGACGTCGACATCGTCGACCTGCTGGCGTCCGACGACACGGCCGTCATGCTGGCGGCCCTGCGCTCGCTGGGCGTGCAGTGGACGGAAGAGCGGACCGCCACCGGCACCATCCACCACGTCAAGGGCGTGGCCGGTGTGCTGCCCAATAAATCGGCCGACCTGTTCATGGGCAATGCCGGTACCGCGATCCGTCCGCTGACGGCCGCGCTGGCCGTGATCGGCGGCGACTACACGCTGCACGGCGTGCCGCGCATGCACGAGCGGCCCATCGGCGACCTGGTGGATGCGCTCAACGCGGCCGGTACCGACGTCGACTACACGGGCAACCCTGGCTATCCGCCGCTGCACATCAAGCAGGGCAAGATCCACGCGCAGCGCCTGGCGGTGCGCGGCGATGTGTCGAGCCAGTTCCTGACCGCTCTGCTGATGGTGGCGCCGCTGATGGCGCGCGAGCACGCGATTACCATCGACGTCATCGGCGAGCTGATTTCGAAACAGTATATCGAAATCACCTTGAACCTGTTCCGACGGTTCGGCGTGACGGTCGCGAAGGACGGATGGTCTGCGTTCACCTTAGAGGAGGGCCATGTGTAGCAGTCTCGGGGCACCTTC
>JBEVMD010000378.1:0-15355 GCA_040508835.1 Duganella sp.
CGTCCGCTGGACGCGCCCGCACCGGCCCCGGCAGCCGCAGCCCCAGCGGCTGCCCCGGCCGCGCCGGCAGAGGGCGAACCTGCCGACGGCGACGGCACCGACAAGCCGATGTTCGAACGCCTGGGCGGCATCGTGCGCCTGCTGCACGATTCGCTGCGCGAACTGGGCTACGACAAGGCGCTGACCGAAGCGTCGTCGCAAATCAACGACGCCCAGGACCGCCTGGAATACGTGGCCACGCTGACCGAACAGGCGGCCAACAAGGTGCTCAACACGCTGGACGAGGCCATGCCCGACCAGGATACGCTGTCGAAGCAATCGAAAGACATGGAAACGCGCTGGGCCGACCTGTTCGCAGGCAAGCTGAGCCTGGACGAGTTCAAGAAACTGGCCGGCGACTCGCAGTCGTTTGCCGCTGCCGTCTCGGCCGCCACCGAGACCGAGAAAGCGCGCCTGCTCGAAATCATGATGGCCCAGGACTTCCAGGACATCACGGGCCAGCTGATCAAGAAAGTGGTCATCATCACCAAGACGGTCGAGGCGGAACTGGCGCAGCTGCTGCGCGACAATGCACCGCCGGACGTGCGCGAGAAGATCGCCCAAAAAGAAGTGGTGCTGATGTCCGGTCCGTCGACGCCGACCGTGGCGCTGACGCAGGACAGTGTTGACGATCTGCTTGCCGATCTGGGGTTCTAATGGACGATATGCTCAAGGATTTCGTCGTCGAGGCGATGGATCTTGCGGTCAACGTGGAAGAGCACCTGCTGGCGCTCGAACGCGATCCCGACAACAAGGAAACCCTCAACGCGGTGTTTCGTTCCTTCCACACCATCAAGGGCGGCGCCGGTTTCATGGGCTTGCCTGCGATGGTGACCGCCTGCCACCTGACCGAAAACCTGTTCGACGCGCTGCGCACGGGCGCCGCGCCGGTCACGCCGCTGGCGATCGAAGCGGCGCTGCAAGCGTCCGGCTTCGTAGCCGACCAGCTCGCTGAACTGAACAACGGCGCCGAGCCCGACAGCTTGCCGGCGCTGCCGCAGGACCTGGAAAGCCTGCTCAACGACGCCATCGCCGGCAAGGCCGATAGCGCGCCTGCGCCCGTCGCTGCACCCATACCTGCTCCGGCGCCGGTCGCCGCAGTGCCGGCGCCGGTAGCGGCAGTGGCGCCCGTTGTTGCCGCGACGGCCGCTGTTGCTACCGCTTCCGCTGGCGGTCTCGACTGGGAAGGCATGTACGAAGCCGTCATGCCAGCCGGTAGCTATACGCGTCCCGCGATGGCTGCCGTGCCCGCTGGCGCACCGGCCGTGGTTGCTGCTGCGCCGGCTGTTGTGCCAGTGACTGCTGCCGCACCTGCTGCCCCTGCCGCCGCTGCCGCCGCTGTCGCGGCTGCGCCCGTTGCCCGCCGCGAAGCGCCGGAGAAACGCGACGAGCGTCCGCAAAGCGCCCCGGCCAAAGAAGAGTCGATCCGCATCGATGCTGTTAAACTGGACGCCTTGCTCGAAGTGGCGGGCGAATCGGTGCAGGCCGCCAACCAGGCTGCCGTGCTGCTCGAGCGCCTGATGCAGTTCAAGTTCGAAGGCCAGGCGCAAACCCTGATGGCCACGCTGGCCGAAACGCTGGAGCGGGCGTCGCGCTACTCCACCGAGTTGCAGCGCGCCACGCTGGCGACGCGCATGCAGCCCGTGGGCCGCCTGTTCCAGAAGTTCCCGCGCCTGGTGCGCGAGCTGGCCAAGGATCTGGGCAAGGAAGTGGAACTGACCATCGAGGGCGCGGAGACGGAAGTCGACCGCGTGGTCGTGGACAGCCTGTATGATCCGCTGGTGCACATGCTGCGCAATTCGCTCGACCATGGCGTGGAGTCGCCGGCCGACCGTTTGGCTGCCGGCAAGCCGGCCAAGTCGTATATTTCGCTCAAGGCATGGCAGGAAGCCAACAGCGTGATGATCGTGCTGCAGGACGACGGCAAAGGCATGGACCCGGTGATGTTGCGCAACAAGGCAACCCAGAAAGGCCTGATCAGCGAATCGGCCAATCTGACCACCGAGGAATGCTACCAGCTGGTGTTCCTGCCGGGCTTTTCGACCAAGGAAGTGGCGTCGAGCGTGTCGGGCCGTGGCGTGGGCATGGACGTGGTGAAAACCGCCGTGGAGAAAAACCGCGGCGCCATCAACATCGAGTCCGGCCTGGGCAAGGGCACCAAGTTCTCGATCCGTCTGCCGATCGAACTGTCGATCGTGCCGACCATGCTGGTGTCCACGTCCGGCGCCGCGCTGGCGCTGCCGATGGCCGTGGTGCAGCGCGTGGTCGAATTGCCGGAAGTGTTCATGGAAGTGGGCGGCGCCCCGGTCCTCAAGGATCAGGGCCGTCCGCTGCCGGTGCGCTCGCTGGCCGACTCGCTGGGCTACGAAAGCTGCCGCGAGAAGGTGGGGATTGTTGTCGCTGCACCACAGCCGTACATCCTGGCCGTGGAAGCGGTCGATGGCACTGCCGACCTGGTAATTAAACCGATGACCGCGATTACCGTCGAGGGCATTACCGGTACCGCGCGTTCCGCCGAAGGCGAACTGGTACTGGTGGTGGGCCTATCGTTCCTAATGGACGGTTGTCGAGGCAGTGTACGCATGGCGGCTTGAGTCGGTAGACCAAGCCAGCAACATCAAAAGCCTGCGTTCACGCAGGCTTTTTTTTTATCGAATTCTGGCGTCGTAGGATGTGCAGGGAAACGCGGAACCGCGCGGGCTCACGAGGCCTGCCTCCGGCGGCTGCTTTCACTTTGCACACTATGGCATAATCAAAGTGCATCACTCACACGGGCAGTAGCAGCACACATCATGATGAAGACGCTTTACGACAAACTCTGGGATTCCCACGTGGTCAAGGCCGAAGAAGACGGCACCACGATTCTGTACATCGACCGCCACCTCGTGCACGAAGTGACCAGCCCGCAAGCCTTCGACGGCCTGCGCGAAGCGGGCCGCGCGCCGTGGCGCGTGTCGGCCAACCTGGCCGTGGCCGACCACAACGTGCCCACGACCGCGCGGGTGGACGGCATTGCCGATCCGGTCTCGCGGCTGCAGGTGGAAACGCTGGACAAGAACGCCAAGGCCTACGGCCTCACGTACTTCAACATGAACGACAAGCGCCAGGGCATCGTCCACGTGATCGGGCCGGAGCAGGGCGCCACTTTGCCGGGCATGACCGTGGTCTGCGGCGACTCGCACACGTCCACCCATGGCGCGTTCGGCGCGCTGGCGCACGGCATCGGCACGTCGGAAGTCGAGCACGTGCTGGCCACGCAAACGCTGCTGCAGAAAAAATCGAAAGCCATGCTGGTGCAGGTGGACGGTGCGCTGCCGGCGGGCGTTACCGCCAAGGACATCGTGCTGGCCATCATCGGCAAGATCGGCACGGCCGGCGGCACCGGCTACTGTATCGAATTCGGCGGCTCCACCATCCGGTCGCTGTCGATGGAAGGGCGCATGACGGTCTGTAACATGGCGATTGAGGCGGGCGCGCGCGCCGGCATCATCGGCGTGGACGACACCACCATCGATTACGTCAAGGGCCGTCCGTTCTCGCCTGCGGGTCCGCACTGGGATATGGCTGTCGATTACTGGCGCACGCTGCATTCCGACCCGGGCGCGCGGTTCGACCTGGTGGTCACGCTCGACGCCGCCCACATCAAGCCGCAGGTCACCTGGGGCACGTCGCCCGAGATGGTGATCGCGATCGACGGCCGGGTGCCCGATCCGGACCAGGAAAAAGACAGCGTCAAGCGCGACGCCATGGAAAAGGCGCTGGTGTACATGAACCTCAAGCCCAACACGGCCATCGAGGACATCCGCATCGACAAGGTGTTCATCGGTTCGTGCACCAACTCGCGCATCGAGGACTTGCGCGCGGCCGCTGCCGTGGTGCGCGGCAGGCAGCGCGCGTCCAACGTCAAGCTGGCGATGGTGGTGCCGGGTTCCGGCCTGGTCAAGGAACAAGCCGAGCGCGAAGGCCTGGACCGCATCTTCAAGGATGCCGGTTTCGAATGGCGCGAACCGGGCTGCTCGATGTGCCTGGCCATGAACGCCGACCGCCTGGAACCGGGCGAGCGCTGCGCGTCCACGTCCAACCGCAACTTCGAGGGCCGCCAGGGCCAGGGCGGCCGCACCCACCTGGTGTCGCCAGCCATGGCGGCCGCGGCGGGCATTGCCGGCCACTTCGTGGACGTGCGCGGCCTGCGCTGAATCTGAACCGATCGCGGCCCGAGGCGCCGCATGCATAACGACACCAACTGCGACACCGACTGCATATCATGAAAAAAATTATTGCCCTGACCCTGATCGCCATTTCCTTCCTTACCGGCTGCAACACCGTGGCCGGCATGGGCAAGGACATCCAGCGCGCGGGGCAGGCGGTGCAGGGCGCCTCCGGCCATTGACGACATCACGCGGCAGCGCCCGAGGGGGCTGCCGCCACCGAGAACACCATGGAAAAATTTACCATTTATGAAGGCCTGGTCGCTCCGCTGGACCGCGCCAACGTCGACACCGACGCCATCATCCCCAAGCAGTTCCTGAAGTCGATCCACCGTACCGGCTTCGGCCCCAACCTGTTCGACGAATGGCGCTACCTCGACCACGGCGAGCCCGGCATGGACAACAGCCAACGCCCGCTCAATCCCGATTTCGTGCTGAACGAAGCGCGCTACCAGGGCGCGTCGATACTGCTGACGCGCAAAAACTTCGGCTGCGGTTCCTCGCGCGAGCACGCGCCGTGGGCGCTGGACCAGTACGGCTTCCGCGCGATCGTCGCGTCGTCGTTTGCCGATATTTTCTTTAACAACTGCTATAAAAGCGGCTTGTTGCCCATCGTTTTACCCGAAGCGCAGATCGATCATCTGTTCAATGAAGTCAAGGCCTTCCCCGGTTACCGCCTGGTGGTGGACCTTGAACAGCAACGCATTTCCACCAGCAACGGCAGCGTCTCCTATCCCTTCGAGATCGACGCCTTCCGCAAGTATTGCCTGATGAACGGGCTCGACGATATCGGCCTGACCCTGCGTCACGCCGACGTTATCCGCGGCTTCGAAGAGCGCCATCTGGCAACCCAACCCTGGTTGGCCAACGTTATTTAATCAAGATCAGATCATGAAAATCGCAATCCTCCCGGGCGACGGCATCGGCCCGGAAATCATCGCGCAAGCCGTCAAAGTCCTCAATGTGCTGGGCGAATCGTTCGAGCTGGAAACCGCCCCGGTGGGCGGCGCCGGCTACGCCGCCCACGGCCACCCGCTGCCCGAGGGCACGCTGGCGCTGGCCAAGGCCGCCGATGCCGTGCTGTTCGGCGCGGTCGGCGACTACCAGTACGACACGCTCGAGCGCGCCCTGCGTCCCGAGCAGGCCATCCTCGGCCTGCGCAAGCAGCTGGGCCTGTTCGGCAACCTGCGTCCGGCCATCCTGTACCCGGAACTGGCCGGCGCCTCCACGCTGAAACCGGAAGTGGTGTCGGGCCTGGACATCCTGATCGTGCGCGAACTGACCGGCGACATTTATTTCGGCCAGCCGCGCGGCGTGCGCGAGTGCCCGGACGGCCCGTTCAAGGGCCAGCGCGAAGGCTTCGACACCATGCGCTACGCGGAAGGCGAAATCCGCCGCATCGCCCACGTGGCGTTCCAGGCCGCGCAAAAGCGCGGCAAGCGCCTCACCAGCGTGGACAAGGCCAATGTGCTGGAGACGTTCCAGTTCTGGAAAGACATCGTCACCGACGTGCACAAGGAATATCCGGACGTCGCGCTCGACCATATGTACGTCGATAACGCCGCCATGCAACTGGTGCGCGCGCCCAAAAAATTCGACGTCATCGTCACCGGCAACATGTTCGGCGATATCCTCAGCGATTGCGCGGCGATGCTGACCGGCTCGATCGGCATGCTGCCGTCGGCGTCGCTCGACGCCAGCAACAAGGGCCTGTACGAACCGTCGCACGGCTCGGCGCCGGACATCGCCGGCAAGGGCATCGCCAATCCGCTGGCCACGATCTTGTCGGCGGCCATGATGTTGCGCTACACGTTCGACAAGAACGAACAGGCCGACCGCATCGAGACCGCCGTCAAGTCGGTGCTGGCGCAGGGTTTGCGCACGGCCGACATCTTCGAAGCGGGCACCACGAAAGTGGGCACCGAGCAGATGGGTGATGCCGTGGTAAAAGCCCTCGCCTGACAAGCCGTCATCCCCGCGCAGGCGGGGATCCAATTTGTCAAGCGTCGTGGCGTAGCGCGCAAATTGGGTACCGCAACGGCGGACCGCCGCATCCGCGGGTACGACGCCGGCAAACGTATCGTATAAATAATATTCAAGGGATAAAAAATGAAACTCGTAGGTCTCGTAGGTTGGCGCGGTATGGTGGGTTCGGTCCTGATGCAGCGCATGCAGGAAGAGGGCGATTTCGCCCATATCGAGCCGGTGTTTTTCACGACGTCCAACCCGGGCGGCAATGCCCCGGCCATGGCGAAAAATGAAACCAGGCTCAAAAGCGCCACCGACATCGACGCACTGAAACAGTGCGAGATCATCATCTCGTGCCAGGGCGGCGACTACACCACCGAAGTGTTCCCGCAACTGCGCGCGGCCGGCTGGAACGGCTACTGGATCGATGCGGCATCCACCCTGCGCATGGAAAAGGACGCCGTGATCGTGCTCGACCCGGTCAATATGCACGTGATCAAGGACGCGCTGGGCAAGGGCGTGAAAAACTTCATTGGCGGCAATTGCACCGTGTCGTGCATGCTGATCGGCCTGGGCGGCCTGTTCCAGCACGGCCTGGTGGACTGGATGACGTCGATGACGTACCAGGCGGCATCGGGCGGCGGCGCCCAGCACATGCGCGAACTGCTCACCCAGTTCGGCACCATCACCGGCGCCGTCAAACCGCTGCTGGACGATCCGGCGTCGGCCATCCTGGAAATCGACCGCCAGGTGCTGAGCACGCAACTGGGCCTGTCGGCCGACGAGATCAAGCAGTTCGGCGCGCCGCTGGCCGGCAACCTGATTCCGTGGATCGACAAGGACCTGGGCAACGGCCAGTCGAAGGAAGAGTGGAAAGCCGGCGCCGAAACCAACAAGATCCTGGGCCTGGGCGCCGACTTCGGCTCCAAGGCGATTCCGGTCGATGGCCTGTGCGTGCGCATCGGCGCCATGCGTTGCCACTCGCAGGCGCTGACCATCAAGCTCAACAAGGATGTGCCGCTCGACGAGATCACCGACATCATCGCGTCCAGCAACCAGTGGGCCAAGGTCGTGCCCAACACGCGTGAAGCGTCGGTCAAGGACCTGTCGCCAGCCGCCGTGACCGGCAGCCTGACGATACCTGTCGGCCGCCTGCGCAAGATGAGCATGGGTCCCGAGTACTTGTCCGCCTTTACGGTGGGCGACCAGCTGCTGTGGGGCGCGGCCGAACCGCTGCGCCGCATGCTGCGCATCGTGCTCGACGCGTAACTGGCGTCGGCGATTGCCGATCAGCCGCGCCCAAGCGGCGAACTGAAGGGGTTTTTCCTGTGTGCTTTCATAGGGAAAACCCCTTTTTGACGTATAAAGTATGCAAGTGCATGACGGATCGTCGTGCAATGCTTGCCTCGGTGTGAGCATGATGTTATGTTGATATATCTGGGAAAGTAACATTTTCCCTCTGCTAACCATTTGCCGTCCTCTACTGCCGCTCACTATGCCCGTAAAAACTCGCTCCAGCATCGTCTCCTTCGCGTTGAAAACCCTCACCGGCGCGGTTGCCAGTGCGGTGTTGATCTCGGCAAACGCTGCGGGGCTCGGCAAGCTGACCGTCCTGTCCGCACTGGGCCAGCCGCTGCGCGCGGAGATCGAACTGACCGCCGTCACCGCCGATGAAGCGAGCGGCCTGTCGGCCCGCCTGGCGCCGCCTGACGCGTTCCGCACCGCCAACATCGATTTCAACCCGGCGCTGTCGGCGCTGCGCTTCGAAGTGGAGCAGCGCAGCGGCCGCCAGGTGATCCGCGTGTCGTCGAGCCAGCCGCTGAACGAACCGTTTGTCGACCTGCTGCTCGAGCTGAACTGGAACGGCGGGCGCATGGTGCGCGAATATACTTTCCTGCTCGATCCGCCGGAACTGCGGGCCACGCAGTCGCCGCAGGTGGCCGCGCCGGTCGATCTGGGCGCCGCCCGTACGCCGAGCACGACCACGGCGCCGGCCACCGCGCCCGTTGCCGCCGCTGCTGGCGCGGGAGCTGCCGCCCCGGCGGGAACCAAACCGGCAACCAAGCCGCGCCCGGCCAAGGCGATCGACGAGTACACGGTCAAGCAGGGCGATAACCTGACCCGCATCGCCAACCAGGTCAAGCCCACCGATGTGTCGCTGGACGTGATGCTGGTGGCGCTGTACCGCGCCAACCCGGAAGCGTTCGCCGGCAACAATATGAACCGCCTGAAGTCGGGCCAGATCCTGGCCGTGCCGGACGCCGGCGCCGTTCGTTCCGGCACCGACAAGGATGCGGAAGCCAAGGCGCACGGCGTGGTCGTGGCCCATGCGCGCGACTTCAATGCCTACCGCGCCAAGCTGGCCGGGCAGGTCGCCAACAGCACCCCGGCGCGCGACGCCGAGTCGAAGCAGAACTCGTCCGGCAAGATCACCGCCAAGGTGCAGGAACAGCCCAATGCCGTCAATGCCGCGCGCGACAAGCTCACGCTGTCCAAGGCCACGGCCGACAAGGCGGCCGACGGCAAGACCGGCGCGGCGGTGGAAGACAAGATCGCCAAGCAAAAACAGGTGGACGATGCCTCGTCGCGCGTCAAAGAGCTGGAAAAGAATGTCGGCGACCTGGAAAAGCTGATGGAAGTGAAAAGCAAGGCGGCCGCCACTGCTGCCGCGCCTGCCACATCGTCCCCCCCGGCCACGCCGGCTAGCCCCGTCACCGAAGCGCCACCGGCCGCGCCAGTCAAAACGGCGCCGGTCATCCCGCCCCGCAAGCTGGCCGAGCCGGGCATTTTCGAGAGCCTGGCCGCCAATTCGCAAATGATCGGCCTGCTGGTTGCTGCGCTGCTGGCCGGCGTGGTGGGCGTGCTGGCCGCGCGCCGCCGCCGCACGTTCGTGGTGCCCAAGGACGAGGGCGGCGTGCCGCCGGCCGCGCTGGCGCCGGCGTGGGATCCCGTACCGCCGGTCGCCGGAGCGCCCGAAGCGCAGGGAGAGCCGTTCGCCGAACCGAACAACGGCGAGTTCAGCGCCAACTTTGCGCCGTCGGCCAGCCAGCTCGACGCCAATGACGTCGATCCGGTCGCGGAAGCGGACGTCTACATCGCCTATGGCCGCGATGCCCAGGCCGAGGAAATTCTCAAGGAAGCGTTGCGCCACCACCCGGAACGGCATCCGGTACGCCTGAAGCTGCTGGAAATCTACGCCACCCGCAAGGATGCGCAATCGTTCGAAGGCCAGGCCTCGGAGCTGTACTCGCTCACGCGCGGCCAGGGTGACGAATGGGCGCAGGCGGCGCAGATGGGCCGCGCGCTGGAGCCGGGCAATGCGCTGTACGCGCTGGGCGCCGAGGGCGAAGCGGGCCTCGACAAGGCCGATGGCTTTGGCGCCGCCCCCGTGGCCGCCACGGCCGGCGTGGTGGCCGCCGCCACCGCTGCCGCCGCGTACGCCGCCTACGATCATGAAGAGGACGCCGACGCAGCGGCGGCCGGCAGCTTGGGTGCTGCCGCCGATGCCCCGGCCGCATGGTCAGCGCCAGCGGCGGCCGATGCCTTCGGCTTTGACGACGGTTTGAACGACCAGCAGACCGCGCTGCCGCAGCCGGTGGACGTTTCGGTATCGCCGGCCTCGGTGGCCGCGCAGTCGAATGCCCAGGACTTCGGCTTGGGCGACCTGGACTTTGCGCCGGCGCCAGCGCCTATCGACGTGGCGCCAGCGACGGCGCCGTTCCTGCAGGACGACAGCTTCAACCTGTCGTACGACACTCCCGCGCCGGCACCGGCGCCCGCCGCAGAGGCCGCACCGGCCTACGACCCGAGCATGGACTTCAGCCTGGACTTGCCGGCCGAACCCGCACCGGCAGCACCGGCAGCACCGGTAGCCGCGGAGCCTGCCGCCACCAGCGTGCCGCTCGACTTCGATACGGCCGACTTCACCATTCCGGACGTGCCGGCGCTGGTGGAGCCGCCGACTGCGCCGGCCCCTGCGCCTGCCGCAGCGGCAGCCGCAGCGGCAGCCGTGCCGCCGGCAGACCAGTCGGCGCCGGAATTCGACCTGTCCGGTATCGACCTCGACCTGAGTAGCCAGGCCGAACCGGTGGAAGCGACCGACACCGCGCGCGCCGAACCGATGTCGGCGCTGCAGATGGAAATGGATACCAAGCTCGACCTCGCCATCGCTTACCAGGAAATCGGCGACAAGGAAGGCGCGCGCGAACTGCTGGACGAAGTGCTGCGCGGCGGCAGCGACGAGCAGGTGTCCAAGGCCAACGCCATGCTGGCCCAGCTGAGCTGACCCGCAACGGCGCCAGCGGCATAGCTTTACAGCGGGCCGGCGCCCGCCCCGCTGTGCCGCACGCTGCGCCGTAATATAATGACTGCCTCAAAAATTCAGATCGGGCAGCAATTGAAACGGATCGCAATCGGCCTGCAGTACGACGGCACCGCGTGGCACGGCTATCAGAAGCAGGAAAGCGGCCACACGGTCCAGGACCAGCTGGAACGGGCCCTGGAGAAATTTGCCCGGGTGCCGCTGGCCACCACCTGCGCGGGCCGCACCGATACCGGTGTCCACGCGCTGGAGCAGGTCGTCCACTTCGATACCGAACTCGACCGCGACACCCATGCCTGGCTGCGCGGGGTCAACGCCTTCCTGCCGCCGTCGATTGCCGTGCGCTGGGCCAAGGAATTGCCGGGCGACCCGAGCGTGAACGATTTCTTCCACGCCCGCTTCAGCGCGCGCGCGCGTACCTATCACTACGTGCTGTACAACAATCCCACCCGTTCGCCGCTGCTGGAAGGGCGGGCCGGCTTCTGTTTCCGGCCGCTGGACGTGGACCTGATGCAGCAGGCCGTGCAGCCGCTGCTGGGCTGGCACGACTTCACGGCGTTTCGCGCGGCCCAGTGCCAGGCCAAGTCGCCCGTCAAGCTGATGCACGACATCCAGATCAAGCGCCATGGCGAACTGGTGGTGTTTACCATTACCGCCAACGCGTTCCTGCACCACATGGTGCGCAACCTGGTGGGCTCGCTCGTGTACATCGGCACGGGCCGCCAGCCGCCAGAATGGCTGGGCCAGTTACTGGAGTCGAAAAACCGTCACGACGCCGCGCCCACGTTCATGCCGGACGGCCTGTACCTGGCCAGGATCGACTACGACCCCCAGTGGGAATTGCCGCTGGAGACCGCCAGCCCCTTGCCCTGGTTTTAAAGGACGACGATGACACGCACCCGTATCAAGATTTGCGGCCTGACCCGCACGCAAGACGTGCAGGCCGCCGTGGCCGCCGGCGCCGATGCCATCGGCTTCGTGTTTTATCCGAAGAGCCCGCGCTACGTCACGCCCGCGCAGGCCGCAGCCCTGATGGCGGCCGTGCCGCCATTCGTCACCTGCACCGGCCTGTTCGTCAACGCCACGCCCGAGGAAGTGGCGGCCGTGGTGAGCGTGGCGCCGGTGGCGCTGATCCAGCTCCATGGCGACGAGACGATCGACCAGTCGGCCGCGATTGCCGCCGCATGCAAGCGGCCGTTCGTGCGCGTGTTCCGGGTGAAACCCGACACCATGCCGGCCGATTTGCTAGAATATGAACAGCTATGCCGTGCTGCCAGTCCCTGGTTCACCAGCCTGTTGCTGGATACCTATGTGGATGCCTATGGTGGCGCCGGAAAGGGTTTTGATTGGTCTCTCGTTCCAAAAGAGCTCGCGCCTCGGGTCGTTTTGAGTGGTGGCTTGAGCGTACACAACGCCACTGACGCGGTCGTGTCCGTACGTCCCTACGCGGTCGACATCAGCAGTGGTGTCGAAGCCGCCAAGGGGATCAAGGATGCCCGCAAGATTGCCGCCTTTGTCGCGGCAGTGCGGGCCGGAGATGACCTGTCAGAAAGCACACCCCATGAAAGCCTTACCTGAAATCGGCGCCGCTGCGCCCCTGTTCCACGCCCAGGATTACGATTTTCCCAATGCAAACGGCCACTTCGGTCCGTACGGCGGCTCGTTTGTCGCGGAAACCCTGACCCACGCACTGGCCGAGCTGAACGACGCCTATGCGCGCTACAGCAAGGACCAGGAATTCCTCGAAGAATTCCGCTACGAACTCAAGCACTTTGTCGGCCGGCCGTCGCCGATCTACCACGCCAAGCGCTGGTCCGAGCTGGCCGGCGGCGCGCAAATCTATTTCAAGCGCGAAGACCTCAATCACACGGGCGCCCACACGATCAACAACGTGATCGGCCAGGCACTGCTGGCGCGCCGCATGGGCAAGCAGCGTATCATTGCCGAGACCGGCGCCGGCCAGCATGGCGTGGCCACCGCCACCATCTGCGCCCGGTTCGGCCTCGAGTGCGTGGTGTACATGGGCAGCGAGGACGTCAAGCGCCAGGCGCAAAACGTGTACCGCATGAAGCTGCTGGGCGCGACCGTCGTGCCGGTCGAGTCCGGCTCGAAGACGCTCAAGGATGCGCTCAACGAGGCGATGCGCGACTGGGTCACCAATATCGAATCGACGTTCTACATCATCGGCACCGTGGCCGGCCCGCACCCGTACCCGATGCTGGTGCGCGACTTCCAGTCCGTGATCGGCGAGGAATGCCTGGTGCAGATGCCGGAAATGACGGGCCGCCAGCCCGACGTCGTGACCGCCTGCATCGGCGGCGGCTCGAACGCCATGGGGATTTTCTACCCGTATATCGACCGGAAAGACGTGCGCCTGATCGGCGTGGAAGCGGCCGGCGAGGGGCTGGACGGCGTCAAGCATGCGGCGTCGCTGACCAAGGGCTTTCCGGGCGTGTTGCACGGTAACCGCACCTATTTGCTACAGGACGAAAACGGCCAGATCATCGAGACCCATTCCGTATCGGCCGGGCTCGACTATCCGGGCGTGGGGCCGGAACACGCGTACCTGAAAGACATCGGCCGCGCCGAGTACGTGTCGATCACGGACGACGAGGCATTGCAGGCGTTCCACGATTGCTGCCATATCGAAGGCATCATCCCGGCGCTGGAGTCGTCGCACGCGCTGGCGTACGCGGTCAAGCTGGCCGCCACGCTGCCCAAGGACAAAATTATCCTGGCCAACCTGTCGGGCCGGGGCGACAAGGACATGCACACGGTGGCGGAGCGGATGGGGCTTGATTTCAGCTGACGCGTCAGCTGTGACCGATTCCATCCACTCTCATAGAAAGAACTGCCCATGTCCCGTATCGCCCCGACTTTTGCTGCACTGAAAGCGCAAAACAAGACCGCCCTGGTCACCTTTATCACGGCCGGCGACCCCGCGCCCCAGCTTACCGTGCCGCTGATGCACGCGCTGGTGGCCGGCGGCGCCGACATCCTGGAACTCGGCGTGCCGTTTTCCGATCCCATGGCCGAAGGCCCCGTCATCCAGCGCGCGTGCGAGCGGGCGCTGGCCCATGGCGTCGGCATCCGCGACGTGTTCGGCTACGTGGCCGAGTTCCGCAAAACCAACCAGACCACGCCCGTGGTGCTGATGGGCTATGCCAACCCGATCGAGCGCATCGGCGCGGACGCCTTTATCGCCCAGTCGCAAGCGGCCGGTGCCGACGGCGCCATCGTGGTCGATTATCCGCCGGAAGAGTGCGAAGACTTCGCGGCCGCCATGCGCGCCGCCGAGCTCGACCTGATCTTCCTGCTGGCGCCCACCTCGACCGAGGAACGGATCCGGCAGGTGGCACGCGTCGGTGGCGGCTTCAGTTATTACGTCTCGCTCAAGGGCGTGACCGGCGCCGGCAATATCGACACGGCCGAAGTCGCGCAGCGCCTGGCCGCGATCCGCCGGCACGTGCAGCTGCCGATTGGCGTGGGCTTCGGCATCCGCGACGGCGCCACCGCGCGCGCCGTGGCCGACGTGGCCGACGCTGTCGTCATCGGCAGCCGCATCATCCAGGAAATCGAACAGCACGGCGCCGAGGGTGCCGTGGCGGCCGTGCAGTCGTTCGTGGCCGGCATCCGCACCGCGCTCGACGCCTGACGCTCGATCTTGCAGGTCGAACGGGCCGCTATGAACGTTGCGCTGGCATAGCGGCCATGCTTCTTGGTATTTCCCTCTAAAGCCGCATTGCACCCATGACGAAAGTCTAAAATTAATGTATTGCAATGTTCGACAGGGGGGCCAGAAACGGCTACACTTCCGCCACGAGTAAGCTGCAAGGAGAATTTATGAGTTGGTTGGAAAAACTGCTACCCCCGCGCATCCAGCGTTCCGACGTCGCCGCGCGCAAGACCATGCCCGAGGGCCTGTGGGTCAAATGCCCGTCGTGCGAATCGGTCCTGTACCGCACGGACCTGGAATCGAACCTGCATGTGTGCCCCAAGTGCAGCCACCACATGCGCATCCGCGCCCGCGAGCGCCTCGACAGCCTGCTCGACGCTGGCGGCCGGTATGAAATCGGCATGGACACGCTGCCGGTCGACACCCTGAAATTCAAGGACAGCAAAAAATACCCGGACCGCCTGAAGCAGGCGATGGAAGCCACCGGCGAAACCGACGCCATGATCGTCATGGGCGGCGCCATTTTGAGCATGCCGGTCGTGGTGGCGTGCTTCGAGTTCGAATTCATGGGCGGCTCCATGGGCTCGGTGGTAGGCGAGCGCTTCGTGCGTGGCGCCCAGGCAGCGCTGGAACAAAAAGTGCCGTTCATTTGCATTACCGCCACGGGCGGCGCGCGCATGCAGGAAGGCCTGTTGTCGCTGATGCAAATGGCGAAAACCACGTCCATGCTGACCAAGTTGGCGGAAAAGAAACTGCCGTTCATCAGCGTGCTGACCGACCCGACCATGGGCGGCGTCTCCGCCTCGTTTGCCTTCATGGGCGACGTGGTGATGGCCGAGCCGAAGGCGCTGATCGGCTTTGCCGGCCCGCGCGTGATCGAAAACACCGTGCGCGAAAAGCTGCCCGAAGGCTTCCAGCGCGCCGAGTTCCTGGTGACCAAGGGCGCCGTCGACATGATCGTCGACCGCCGCAAGATGCGCGAAGAGATCGCCCGACTGATGGCGTTGTTGCAGAATCAACCTGCCGAAGTTATCGCCTGATCAACGGCCTCGCATAACAGCATTCCGGCCGGCGATCTGCATTGTGGGTCGCCGGTTTTCCGTTTCAACGCACCTTATTGTCCATGTCCATGCTTCCCACCAC
>JBEVMD010000495.1:0-3927 GCA_040508835.1 Duganella sp.
GGCGGGAATGACGGTTTTGCGTTTTGCAGCGCATGGCGGGCGCCAGCAACATTCACCGGCGCCGCCACATATTTTTTACGGCAACGTCAAAATCACCTTCACCGTATCGTCCACGGCCGACTTCTCGATGTAGCCGATGGCTTTCGGATCGGCTGCCACGGCCTTCTTTACCTCGGCCGCGCTCGCGTATTCCTTCGGCGCGGTGGCCTTGCCCGTAAACACCAGCTTGGACCACAGGGCTTTCACCTGCGCCGTATCCTTGTCCGCCACCTTCTTGTAGAACTCCGAACGCACGGCCGAGCTTTCCGGCAGGTCGACCGGGGTGAACAGGTTCGATTTGCCGAGGAAGAACTGCGACGCCTGTTCCGAGAACATGCGCGAAGCCGGGTTCTTCTGGCTCACGATCACGACAACTTCAGCCGAAGCCGGCAGCGCCACGGCGCCCAGCAGGGACACCAGTACGGAAGCGATAAACATTTTTTTCATGATGGCTCCCTGATCAGAATACGAAGTCGAGGCCGACGGCGACCACGTTGATGGTTTTGGTGGTGCCGGCGGCCGGCGCGTGGATCAGATAGCCCGATTTGGCTTCCGGTTTCACGCGGTCCAGCTGAACCTTGAACGCCATCGATTTGGCGAAGTCCCAGCGCACGCCGACCAGGTCGGTAGACTGCTCTTGCGAGCTCATCAGCGAATTGATGGCGCCGCGCAGGGCGGCTGGCGCGGCGGCCAATGCGGCCGGAACCGTCACCGAGCTGCCGGCACCCTTGACCGAAGCGTGCGCGTAGTACGGCACGAACTTGCCGACGCGGTAGCCCGCCATGGCGTACCAGGAATTGGTGTCGGCCAGGTAGACCGGTTCCTTGGCGCGGCGCTGCGCGTATTCCGATTGCAGCAGGATGTTGTTCCAGTCCATGGTCATGCCGACCGAGGTAAACGCGATTTTCTTGCCGTCCTTGAAGTTCAGGTCCGACGCCAGCTTGCCGAAACCGATGGCGTTGAGCGTGGTGCCCAATGCGTTCAGTGCGGTCAAGTCGTTGATTTCCAGGTCGGCACGGGCGTGCGCGGCGCGGAAGATGAACGGACCGTATTCGCCGGTGAGGCTCACGCCGGCGTCCGGGGCACGGTATTCGGCCACGGTGGTGGTGTTCGATGCAATGTAGAGCTTGCCGCGGCTGACGCCGACGAAGGCCTGGGCGGTCAGGTTCAGGTCGCCGATAGCTTTCTGGTAGTTGATGTCGATGCCGTCCGAGTTTTCAATCGGGTTCTGGGCATACACTTCGATCGGCGGACGCATCATGGTGTTGGCGTAACCGACGTTCTGGTAGTCCGAGATCAGGAAGGTCGGCACGACCACGCGGCCGACGCGCACGCTTACTTCGTCGTTGATCTTGGCTTTCAGGAAGCCCCAGGTCAGGTCGGTAGCGAAATTGCCTTCCGGACCCTTGCGGGTCAGCACTTGCACCGTGCCCGACAGCCAGTCGTTCATCTTGTACGTCGCTTGCAGGCCCAGGTTGCTGTCGAGGCCGATACGCGGGCTGTCGCCCACGCCTTCGGACTGGTTGTAGCGGGAGAACTGGGCCGTGTCGGTATTGGTCTTGGCCGCCGCCAGGGTGCCGAAGCCGCTGATGCTGAGGTTGCCGTCATCGAGGGCGCCGGCGTGTGCCTGCATCGTTGCCATGGCGGCCAGAACTGCTGCTACTAAAAGTTGCTTGTTCATGAGTTGGTATTCCTTGCTGGTGATTTATTCGGTGGTGCGCGGTATGGGGCAATGCGGGGATGGGGCATTCGTTGGCAACGTTAAACGAAATTGCCGTACGGCATGAAAAAAAGTGCAAAGAAATGGACGTTCGTTCTATATTCCGTGGTTTTTTTACAAAAACTGCTGCAAAATCAGGCGGTTGTACGACATCGTGTCTGTGGCAGGGAAGGCAGGTTTAACATTTTTGCCATCACCAAAAGTCATCTGCAGGCGGTTGCGCCGGGAACGCGGTCTGGCATTACAATATCGGCTTCCCTGCCACCCACGAGAACACAGAATATGGCCGTCAATTCCCCCCTGCCCGTCGCTGCGGACCTGAAACCCGTTGCCGGTATCGAGATCGGCTATGCGCAAGCCGGCATCAAAAAGCCCAACCGCAAGGACGTGCTGGTGATGAAGCTGGCGCCTACCGCCACCGTGTCCGGCGTGTTTACGCTCAACCGCTTCTGCGCCGCGCCGGTGCAGATCTCCAAGGCCCACCTGGCCCAGGCCAAGGACTCCGGCAAGCCCATCGTCGCGCTGCTGGTCAATACCGGCAATGCCAACGCCGGCACCGGCGAACTGGGCCTGTCGCTGGCCAACGAGACCTGCGCCGCATTGGCAGCCCAGCTCGGTTGCGACGCGTCGCAGATCCTGCCGTTTTCCACCGGCGTGATCCTGGAACCGCTGCCGGCCGCCAAAGTCATTGCCGGTCTGCCGCAAGCGGTGGCCGGTCTGCAAGCGGATAACTGGTACAACGCGGCCGAAGCCATCATGACCACCGACACCCAGCCCAAGGCCGGTTCGCGCACGGTGACCATCGGCGGCCACACCGTCACCCTGAGCGGGATTTCCAAGGGCGCCGGCATGATCAAGCCGAACATGGCCACCATGCTGGGCTACCTGGCGTTCGACGCCAAGGTAGCGCAGCCGGTGCTGGACGTGCTGGTCAAGCAGGTGGCCGATCAAAGTTTCAACTGCATCACCATCGATGGCGACACCTCGACCAACGATTCGTTCATGCTGATCGCCACCGGCGCCGGCGCGCTGGAAGTGAATGCGGTCGACTCGCCCGAATACCGCGAGCTCGCTGCCGCCGTGACGGAACTGGCCGTGTTCCTGGCGCAGGCCATCGTGCGCGACGGCGAGGGCGCCACCAAGTTCATCACCATCACCGTGGAAGACGCCGCCAGCGTGGAAGAAGCGCGCAAGATCGCCTATTCCATCGGCCACTCGCCGCTGGTGAAAACCGCGTTCTTTGCGTCCGACCCCAACCTGGGCCGCATCCTGGCCGCCATCGGCTATGCCGGCGTGGACGACCTCGACGTGAGCAAACTGAACCTGTACCTGGACGACGTGTGGGTGGCCAAGAACGGCGGCCGCAACCCCGACTACCAGGAAGCGGACGGCCAGCGCGTGATGCAGCAGAGCGAAATCGTGGTGCGCGTAAAACTGGCGCGCGGCGACCGGGCGGCCACCGTGTACACGTGCGACCTGTCGCACGACTACGTCAGCATCAACGCCGACTACCGTTCCTGATGCCGGCGATGACCGCGCTCGAACAATTCCTGGCCCGTGCCGAGGCCGTGCTGGCGCGGGTGGAGGCGGTGCTGCCGGCCGCGCCGCCGGCGCCGGACTGGGAGCGCGGCCATGCGTTCCGCTGGCGCACGCGCAGCGGCGGCCTCGGTGGCGCCAGCTATCTGCAGGCCGTCGCGCACGTCTCCGATATCGCGCTGGACGACCTGCAGCACATCGGTCCGCAAAAGCAGCAGATCGAGCAGAACACGCGCCAGTTCGTGCAGGGCCGTCCCGCCAACAACGTGCTGCTGACCGGGGCGCGCGGCACCGGCAAATCGTCGCTGATCAAGGCCTGCCTGAACCAGTTTGCTTGCGACGGCCTGCGCCTGATCGAGGTGGACAAGGCCGACCTGGCCGAACTGCCCGACATCGTGGACCTGGTGGCCGGCCGCCCCGAGCGCTTCATTATCTTTTGCGACGACCTGTCGTTCGAAGAGGGGGAGAGCGGCTACAAGGCGCTCAAGGTGGCGCTCGACGGCAGCATCTCGGCCCAGTCCGATAACGTGCTGATTTACGCCACGTCGAACCGGCGCCACCTGGTGCCCGAGCGCATGGCCGATAACCTGAGCTATCAACACGGCGACGACGGCGACCTGCATCCGGGCGAG
>JBEVMD010000508.1:0-8344 GCA_040508835.1 Duganella sp.
GCCAGGCGCAGGGGCGCCGTTACCCGCCATGACCAGCTCGTTTCCAGCGCGTGGATCCGCGCTGCGCGCTGTTGCGCCACCGCTTCCGCCTGCCGCTGCCGGTGCGCGGCGCTGCCGGCGTCCTGCTGGGCCAGCGCGCGCAGGCGGTCGGCGTCGCGCAGCGAGTAGCGCACGGCGCGGATCTGCTCGTGCGCCCGCGCCAGCTGGGCGCGGGTTTCCGCCAGCAGCAACTCCGCCTCGCTCCGTTCGCGGGCCGGCGCCGGCATCGGCGTTGCGGGTGGCGCCGTCACCGTCACCGGCGCCGGCATCGGCTTTGCGGCGTGTGCCGCCACCGGCGTTGCGGGTGGCGCCGTGACTGGCGTTGCAGCGGGTGTCACTGCCGGTGTTGCCATTGGCCCCATCGCCGGCGTGTCTTGCGGTCCCGGCTGCGGCTGCAGGGCCGGGGTATCGGTAGCCGGGCTTGCCGCTTTGTCTTGCGCCAGCGTATCCACGCGGCGCCAGGCCTTGTCCAGGTGATGGTGGATGTATGCGTCGAAGATATTCGGCTGCACCGTCAGCGCGGCCAGCAGGTGCGACCGTTCGGCGGCCACGTAGTAGCGATTGAGGCCGTCGAAATACGCGTACCGGTAGTCGTGCGGCGTGACCAGTCCTTCCCACTGTTCGTGGTTGGTGGTGCGGCTGTTGGGAATGGTGGCTTCGATCACCAGCACCCACGGGCGCCAGCGCTGGAAATCCATGCCGCGCAAGACCTCGGCCTCGAAACCTTCCACATCGATCTTGAGGAAGTGGATGTGCTCGGGCGCGTGCTCGGCGCAGATGCCGGCCAGCGTGCGCAGCGGCACTTGCTGCTCGACGATGGCCACGCCGCCGGCGCGGTGGCTGGCGGCGGTGCCGGCGTCGGTGGAGGCCCAGCCGTTGACGGCGGGCGTATCGAACAGCGTGATGCTGCCTTCGGCGGCGCCGCACGCCACGGCCAGGTTGATGTCGCGCGGCCGCGCATACGCAAACGCGGCCTGGTACGACGGCATCGGTTCGATGTTGATGCCGCGCCAGCCGGCGTCGTAGAACCACTTGGTGACCGAATCTTCTTCCGGGTCGTTGGCGCCCACGTCGATATAAAAGCCGTGCTCTACCTGGCCCAGCGCGCGCCACAGCAGCACGTCCTCGGCGTTCTGCGCGTACGAAATCAGCGCCATGCGGCCTCCGCTGCCATCGGCGGCAGTGTGCACGGCGGGCGCAGCGCAGGCGCGGGGGGAGTGTGGATCAGCATGGTCGATTCTCTTTCATGAACCGGGCCGCTGCCGGCGGGTACAGTCGAATCGGGGCGCCAGGTTGGCCATGCCGGCCCAGCGGATCGCCGCGGTATCGGGCAGTACCGTGAAGGCGCTGACCTCGTGCAGATTATTGAGCACTTCGCGAAAGCTGCCTTCATCATAGCCGCCATTGCTCAAGCCCACCGTCAGCGTGTAGTCCTCCGGTGCGAGCGTCATGGCGAACGTGAAGCCAGCCGACAGCACGTCGCCCGCGCGCGCGGGGCCGGGGCGCTCGCGCATGCAGTAGGAATTGGTTTCGAACAGCACCACGCCGTGGCGGTTGCGGATTTTAAAGCCGATGTGCGGATCGTCGAGGTCGCGGTGCAGCCGGTAATCGATGCGCAGCCGCACCTGCTGGTCGGCGATGATGGTGGTCAGCGGGACGCCGGCCGCGTCGACAAACACCGCGCCCATGCACGCAGCGCCAGCGCTGACAATGCTGCCGTCGGCGCCGACCATGCCCCCGGCGGGCGCCTCCTCCGATGACGGCGCTGCCCATGCCGGTGCCGGCGCCGACGCCGAGGCTGGTACTGTTGCGGGTACCGATGCTGGTGCTGGTGTCGAGACCGATGCCGATGCCGATGCCGATGCCGATGCTGGCGCAGCGCCAACCGCCTGTCCCAGCAGTTCGGCCTGGTAGCGGTCGGCCGCCGTGCGCGGGGCGCCGTCGAACGCCAGCCGGCCCTGGTGCAGGTACAACGCGCGCGTGCACATGCTCAACACCGTGCCCATGCTGTGCGAGACCAGCAGCAGGGTGGTGCCGGCAGCCGTGAAGCTGCGGATGCGGTCGAAACATTTTTGCTGGAAGAATACGTCGCCCACGGCCAGCGCTTCGTCGACGATCAGGATGTCGGGCCGCTCGCACGTGGCCACGCTGAACGCCAGCCGCATCTGCATGCCGCTCGAGTACACGCGCACCGGCTGGTCGAGGTAGTCGCCGATGCCGGCAAACGCCTCGATGGCCGGCATCAGCGCCGCAATCCGTGCGGCGTCCAGGCCCATCAGCTGGGCCGCCATCACCGCGTTCTGGCGCCCCGTGAAGTCGGGGTGGAAGCCCAGGCCCAGCTCAAGCAGGGCGGCCACGCGGCCGCTGGCGGTCACGGTGCCGGCGGTGGGCTGGGTGGTGCCTGTGATCAGCTTGAGCAGCGTGCTTTTGCCCGCGCCGTTCACGCCGACCAGCGCCACCGCCTCGCCGGCGCCGATGTGCACATCAAGGTCGCGCAGCACCCAGTGCGCGCGGTGGCGCGGTCCGCCCCACGGCAGCAGCCATTCGCGCAGGCGCGCGCGGCGCGTCGGATACTGTTTATAGGCCTTGCCCAGGCCGGCGATGGCAATGGCGCCGGTCACAGTTCGTCCACCATGTCGCCCGCGCGCCGGCGCAGCAGGCGCAGGCCCAGCGCGCACAGCAGCAGCGCCGCCAGCGCCGTGGGCAGCAGCGCGGACCACTGGGGCGCGCGGCCGTGCAGCAGCACGTCCTGCAGCGCGGCGATCAGCGGCGCCATCGGGTTCAGTACCAGCAGGTCGCGCAGCGCGGGCGGCAGGATGGCGGCCGGATACACGATGGGCGTGCACCAGAACCACAGCTGCAGCACGATCTGGAACAACTGCCCCACGTCGCGGAAAAACACGTTCAGCACGCCCAGCACCAGGCCCAGGCCGATGGCCAGCGCCACTTCCAGCAGCACCAGCGGCAGCAGCGCTGCAAACACGGCGCCGGGAAAATGGCCGGACACGAGCAGGAACGCGGTGAACAGGCCGAAGATGATGGCAAAGTTGAGCAGGGCGTTGCCGACCACGATCACCGGCAGGCACAGCAGCGGAAAACGGACTTTCTTGAGCAGGTTGGCGTTGTCGATGAACATCTGCTGGGCGCGCACGGTAATCTCGGCAAACAGGCCCCACGCCAGCACGCCCGCGCACAGGTAGATGCTGTAGCCGAAGCGGCCCACGTCGCCCGGCAGCCGGGCGTGCATGACCTGCGAGAAAATCACGGTGTACACCACGATCATCGCCAGCGGCTGCAGGATGGCCCACGCCGCGCCCAGCATGGTGTTGCGGTAGCGTGCCTGGAAGTCGCGCCGCACGCTGCCCAGCACCAGGCCACGGCTGCGCCACAGCGCCCGCAGCGGCGACGGTGGCGATGGCGATGGCGACGACAGTGACGATGGCACGACTGGCATGAAATCCTCGCATCAGGGAGCGGACGGTGACAGCGCCGGGTGCTGCAAGCTTATCATCTTGTCACAGGTTCGTGCCCGCCACCGGTGCGCCCGCGCGGACCGCGCGCAGAGCCGCCGCGATCAGGGGCTTAGCCACTGCCAGCTGACTTGCAATTGGCTATCGTCATACTGGAACAGCGAGATATTTTCCTGGTTGTGGATGCGGCGCGCCTCCAGCAGCAGGTTCTGGTTTTTGCTCAGCGGGTAGGTGTACGTGGCGCGCAGGGTATGGGTGGTCTGGCGCCGGGTTTCGTCGATCAGGCCGGGCGCATAGGCGGTGGCGCTGCGCCAGGCCTGGCGCGTGTAGCCCAGCTCGCCAGTGCTGTCGGCCGGCAGCAGCAAGCGGTATTGCAGCGACAGCAGCGTGCCGTGGCGATTGCCGCCGGGCCGGTCTTCGGCCGCGCGGTCGTCGAGCAGGCCCGCGCTGGCGCTGGCGTACCGGGTGCCGCTGCGCCAGGTCAGCTGGCCGCGCAGCTCGCCCGTGGTGCCGCGAAAATTGTCGAGCGTCAGGTAATCCACGTGGGTCAGACTCGTGTGCAGCGACAGTTGCAGCGCCTTGGGCAGCGGCACCGGCGGCGTCAGCTGCGCCTGTACCTGCACCTGCCGCTGGTAGAGCTGGCTGCCCAGCGTGGCGTAGCCCAGCGACGCGGTCGTGCGCAGCTGCCAGCGCCGGTAGCGCCACGGCGTGTCGATGCCGGCAAACAGCGAGGTGCTGTCGTACGCGTGCAGGCTGTCGTGACGGCGGTCCTGGAACTGCACGAAACCCTGGGTGCCGTTGGGCGTGAGGTCGCGCATGTAGTCGGCCGAGACGATGGTGTACTGGTCGTGCCGCGGCAGGAACTCCGGCAGCAGCTCGAGGCCGCCATCGCCGCCCACCGGCTGGTAGGTGGCGCTGGTGGCGCCCTGGTTGACGTTCTGGCTGATGCCGCGTCCCGCCGAGAAGCTGTAGAGCGCGCGCGGTTGCCAGCCGGCGCAGCCGCCGGCGCGGGCCTGGGCGATCAGCGCGCGGATTTCCGGCGGCGGGGCAAAGCGCTGCTCGATGGCCTGGAACAGGCGCTCGGCCTCGGCCAGGTGGCCCAGGTCGCACTGGACCAGCGCCAGGTCCAGCCAGGCGCCCGCGTGCAGCGGCTCCTGCTCGATCACCCGCCGCAGGCTTTCGGTGGCGTCGTCGCGCTGGCCTTCCGCCACCGAGCGCAGGGCGTCGCGGTACAGGTCCTGCACCGCGTCGGACGTCTGCGCCCGCACCGCGCCCGCCGCCAGCAGCGCCACCGCCAGCAGCGCCGGCAATACCGGCGCACAGGGCAGGAGGCGGGGAGGGGCGATGCCTGGCAGTATCATCAAGTCGAAAAACCGGGGAGGCGGATTGGTCCGGCAGTATAACTTACCAAAATGAAATTACCGAGCACCATGGAGCGCAAGTTACAAGCTTTGATACAAAGTGTAACCGGTGTTTTGGGCGGTGGCGATTTCGGTAAAATGCCCTGGTCGCCCGATAACGGGCGATCCCTCCACACAGGAAATGCATCATGGTGCGTCACATCGTCTTCATCGCGGCAGCGTTGGCGCTGGCGCCGCTGCAAGCGGCCGAGCCAGGCAAGGTCGTGTACGCCGCCGGCCAGGTCCAGGTGGACGGCGCGCCCGCGCGCGTGGGCGACACGGTGCAGGACGGCGCCTTGCTGAGCACGGGGGCCGACGGCTACCTGTACGTCCGCACGGCCGACCAGGGACTGCTGATCGTGCGTCCCGGCGCGGAGACGCCGTTCGGGCGCGCTGCCGAGCCGGTCGCTGCCCGTGGCGAGGCGCTGGCCGACGCCAGGTTCGGCAGCCCGCACGCCGACCTCGACGCCCGCAAGAGCGACGCGCTGCGCAACAGCCTGCCCGGCGTGGGCGCCACCGGCACCACGCGCCCGCCCGACCTCGTGCCCGCAACCCCGCAGGCGCCGCAAGTCGTCAGCTGGGGCCGCTGGGCGCCGGTGATCGGCCAGGCCCCCACCACCAGCTTGAACCAGGAAGGCGCGCGCCGCCTGGCGGCCAACGACGTCTACGTGCTGTTCCGGTCCGACGCCGGCGCGCCGTATGTCACGCCCGCGCGCGGCAGCGCCGGCTTCGCGCTGGCCGCCAGCGAAGCGACGGTGCGCGACGCCGGCACCGGCCAGCGCACGGCCGCCACGCTGTCCAACGGCCGGCTCGAGGTCGATTTTGCGCGCGCCACGTTTACCACCGGCTTCGACGTGCGCGACCAGCTGGCCACCTACCGGCTGGACGCCGCCGGTCCCGTGCAGCGCGACGGCCAGTTCAGCGCGCCGGGCAGGGCAGGGGCCATGCAGGTGGACGGCGCGCTGGGCGCCGACGGCGGCGCCACCTATCTGTTCCAGGGTGCGCTGACGCCGCGCCGGACCATCTCGGGCGTGACCGTGTGGCGCGCCGGTACCACACGTTAGTATCCCGCACTGGCCCCGCTGCCGCGCCACCCAGAACGCCCCCGCTTTCGCCCTGAAAGCCGGGGCGTTTTGCATGCGTCGCGTGGAAAATGTGCGAAATTCCAACAAATGCTCTACGTAAACTCGTGCGCGGGCGCCCGCACCCTGCGTTGGTGGGAAATTGTGAATTTTCATTGAATTTTGTGCGCCATAATGGCACCAGCCTGAACGTGCGTTGATTTATCTCAACTAAAACACATAATGAAAAACAATTTCTCGCCGCCGCACAACGAAATCACCGACGTTCTTTCCACGCTCAAGCGTGCCTTTTTCACGGTGGGCGTGTTCAGCGCCATCACCAACCTGCTGATGCTGGCGCCGTCGCTGTACATGTTGCAGGTCTACGACCGGGTGCTCACCAGCCGCAACGAAACCACCTTGCTGATGCTCACCATGATGATCCTGGGCGCGTACCTGATGATCAGCGTGCTGGAGCTGGTGCGCAGCTTCATCCTGGTGCGGGTGGGTGCGCGGTTCGACATGGAACTCAACAAGCGGGTGTACAGCGCCGCGTTCGAGCAAAACCTCAAGCGCGTGGGCGGCAGCGCGGGCCAGGCGCTCAGCGATCTGACCAACATCCGCCAGTTCCTGACCGGCAGCGCGCTGTTCGCATTTTTCGACGCGCCGTGGTTCCCGATCTACCTGGTCGTGATCTTCATTTTCGAGCCGGGCCTGGGCGTGTTCGCGCTGTGCGGCACGGCCATCCTGGTGGCGCTGGCGTTCCTCAACGAGCGGGTGTCGAAAAAGCCGCTGGCCGACGCCAATTCGCTGGCCATCGCCTCCGCCTCGCTGGCCACCAACAACCTGCGCAACGCCGAGGTGATCGAATCGATGGGCATGCTGCCCAACCTGATGGGCCGCTGGTTCAAACTGCACGGCAAATTCCTGCACCTGCAGGGCGAGGCCAGCGAGAAGGCGGGGCTGGTGGCGGCCGCCACCAAGTTCGTGCAGATCGCGCTGCAGTCGCTGGTGCTCGGTTACGGCGCCTTGCTGGTGCTGGAAAACAAGATCACGCCCGGCATGATGATTGCCGCGTCGATCCTGCTCGGCCGCGCGCTGGCGCCGGTGCAGCAGGTGATTGCCGTGTGGAAGACGTTTGCGGGCGCGCGCAGCGCCTATGGCCGCCTGCTCGAACTGCTGGGCAATAACCCGGCGCGCAAGGCCGGCATGGAACTGCCGAAACCGACCGGCGTGCTGACCGTGGAAGGCGTGAGCGCGGTGGCGCCCGGCGGCCAGGTGACGCTGCTGCGCAATGTCTCGTTCGGCCTGCTGCCGGGCGACGTGCTGGGCGTGATCGGCCCGAGCGGCTCGGGCAAGACCACCATGGCGCGCCTGATGGTGGGCGTGTGGCCGGCCGCGCTGGGCAAGGTGCGGCTCGACAGCGCCGACATCTACCAGTGGAACAAGGCCGAGCTCGGTCCGCACCTCGGTTACCTGCCGCAGGACATCGAACTGTTCGCCGGCACGGTGGGCGAAAACATCGCCCGCTTCGGCGCGGTGGAGGCCGACAAGGTGGTGCAGGCGGCGCAGCGCGCGGGCGTGCACGACATGATCCTGCGCCTGCCGCAAGGCTACGACACGCCGCTGGGCGACGGCGGCGCCGGCCTGTCGGGCGGCCAGAAGCAGCGCCTGGGCCTGGCGCGCGCCATGTATGGCGATCCGGCCGTGCTGGTGCTCGACGAACCCAATTCCAACCTCGACGACGCGGGCGAGCACGCCTTGCTGGCGGCCGTGGGCGACCTGCGCGCGCGCGGCAAGACCATCGTGCTGATCACCCACCGGACCAGCGCCATCGGCATCACCAACAAACTGCTGTTGCTGCGCGACGGCGCGGTGGAGCTGTTTGGCCCCACCAAGCAGGTGCTGCAGGCGCTGCAGGAGAAAAACCAGAAACAGGCGCAGGCCCAGGCACAAACCCCGCCGCAGCCGCAGCCGCAGCAGGCACCCGCCCCGGCGCCGGCACAGGAGCAAGCATGAAATTACTCGGTTCCGAATCGAAGGCGCTGGCGTCCGACGTGATCAGCCACGACGTCTCGCCGCTCACCGTGCACACGGACACCAGCGGCTACGGCAAGCTGGGCTGGATCGTGGTGCTGCTGGGCGTGGGCGGCTTTTTGCTGTGGGCCACGCTGGCGCCGCTGGACAAGGGCGTGCCGATGCCGGGCACGGTGGCCAAGGAAGGCAACCGCAAGACCATCCAGCACCAGAACGGCGGCATCGTCAACGAGATCCTGGTGCACGACGGCGACATCGTCAAGGCGGGCCAGCTGCTGGTGCGCATGAGCGACGTGGCGCCCACGTCGCAGGTGGAAGTGGCGCGCGTGCAGTACCT
>JBEVMD010000582.1:0-3371 GCA_040508835.1 Duganella sp.
GCGGTACCGGCCGCGCCGGCGGGCTGCTGGTGTCCCGCCTGCCTGGCGCACCACATTGCCGCCAGCGCGGGACCCGCCGCCGCCGGCTAGCTGACCTTGCGGAAAAAGCGCAGCATTTCGCGGCTGGCGTCCGGCCCCTTGGCGTCCGTGTACGTGCCTTGCGCGCTGCCGCCGGACCAGGCGTGGCCCGCGCCGTGCACCACCCAGTGTTCGCCCAGCGGCGAGCCGTCCGCCTTGGTGTGGGTGGTTTGCGTGTAGCGGTGGCCGTTGGGCACCGCGCCCGATTGCACCGAGGCGTCGCCTGCCCCCGTGTGCAGGCGCTGTTCCATCACCTGTTCGCCGTTGCGCGGATTGACGGTGGTGTCGCTGTCGCCGTGGAACACGATGATGGGCTGCGACCCGTTGCCCGCACGGGGCGAATTGCTGGCGCCGCGTTTCATGGCCGACAGCGCCGACGGCAAATCCTGGGCCGAGGCAAACGGCAGTCCCGAGTGCACGCCCACGGCTGCAAACAGTTCCGGGTACAGCGTGGCCACGATCACTGCCATGGCGCCGCCGGCCGACAGTCCCGCCACGTACACCTGGCGTTCGTTCACCGCGTACTGCTCGATGACCTGTTCGGCGATGCCGGCGATGATCGACGGTTCGCCCTGGCCGTGCTGCTGGTCGATGGCGTTGAACCAGTTCCAGCATTTCGAGTGGTTGGCGCCGGACGTCTGCTCCGGGTACGCCACCAGGCAGCCCATTTCCTCGGCCACCTGGTTCATCTGGGTGCCGGCTGCGAAATCGTCGGGGTTCTGGGTGCAGCCGTGCAGCATCACCAGCAGCGGCATCGGCGCGCCCGTGTAACTGGCCGGGACGTACAGCTTGTAGTTGCGGGTGCCGGCATGGTTGGTGTAACTGCCCGCGATGAACTGCGCGCCGGCGGCCATGGGCGCGGCCGGCGCGCCCGGGTGGTGCAGGGTGCCGAGGTCGATGCCGCGCTCGAAGGCGGCGGTCAGGTCCATCGGCTGCAGATTGATCTTGATCCCCATTTTTTCCAGCATGTCCTGGGCGTAAGCGGCCGGATGGGTGGCGGGATTGATGGCTGCCGCCGGCTGGGCCGATGGTGCCGGTTCGGGCTGCGGTTGCGGTGTCGGCTGTGGCTTGGGCTCCGGAGCGGCCTGGGCCGATGGCGCCGCTTTGGTGGCGGCGGCCTGCGGCGAGGACGCCGAGGCCGGCAGCGTCACGACCTCGGGCTGCGGCGCGGTGGCGCCCGGCGCCTGGTAGTCGGGCGCGGGATTGATGTCGCGCATCGCGGTGGGAGGCGGGGCGGGCGTGCTGGCGCGTTGCGCCTGCAATTTCTGCTGCTGTTGCAACATGCTTTCGACGGCTTTTTGCATCATGGCGGTAGCGCCTTTGCGGACCAGCTTTTCGGCGGCAGTCCGTACGTGCGACATAAAGGGCAATTTCATGGCTATCCTTAGGGGTGGATGCGCGGCGCCAGGGCGGTCTTGATGACCGCGCTGGCATGCAGCGACCCGAGTACAAAAATCGATTCGATTGTCGCCAGCGCCAGTTCGACGGTCACGTCGCTGGCAATGCTGGCCAATCCCAGAACCTGGATGTGCAGCCGTTCGCCGGCTGCCTGGATGGCCTCGAGGTCGGCACGCGAGTAATGCTGCATGCCAAGCACGAGGCTTTTGCGCGCCACCGTCTGCTTGACGACGTCGGCGTGCTGGTTCAACTGATTGCGGATTGCCGTTCGGATCAGGTCCGTTCGATTGGAATAAAAGCCCTCTTGTACCAGCAGGTCGATCTGTCCCAGGTCGATCGGGCCGAGGTTGATCGTGATCTTTTCCGAATCGGCAGTCTTCAGTTTGAGTTCTTGCTTAGCCATGAGTCTCCATCTGGGCACCATCTACATGGATGGTAGTATAAGGTCGAAGTGCGGCAAATCAAGCTACTTCGGCGCATAATGTGGTCATGAGTGACTTACCTAACATTCCCCCATCCGTTCCGTCGCCTTGCGTGAGCTTGTGCAAGATGGATGTCGAGCGCCAGTACTGCATGGGCTGCCTGCGCACCATCGATGAAATCATGGCGTGGTCCAAGGCCGATGACGATTACAAGCGCGCCGTGTGGTCGCAAATCGTCCGCCGCAGGGACACGGTGTCGTTCGACGAGGACGGCTTCCTGCGCTGAAACTAGAGGATGCCCCCTAGTTAAGGCGCGGAGATTAGCGCACGATCGTACTTTTTTCGATCTATAATCGGCCGCTAGTCCGCGCAGTCTTTCCTATTAACTTTTTGTCAGCGAGTTCGCCATGACCCTGCCTGCAGTGTTGCAAAACCTTACACTCCCCGTGATCGCCTCCCCGATGTTCATCGCCAGCGGACCGGCACTGGTGGCGGCGCAATGCAAGGCCGGCATCGTCGGCTCGTTCCCGGCGCTCAACGCCCGCCCGGCGGAACTGCTCGATGTGTGGCTGACCGACCTGCAACAGGAACTGGCCGACTACCAGGCCGCCCACCCCGATCAGCGCGTGGGCCCGATTGCCGTCAACCAGATCGTGCACCAGTCCAACGACCGCCTGGCGCATGACGTGGCAGTGTGCGTCAAGCACCGGGTGCCGATCATCATTTCGTCGCTGCGCGCGCCGCCCAAGGAAATGCTGGACGCCATCCACAGCTATGGCGGCATCGTGCTGCACGATATCGTCTCGCTGCGCCACGCGGAAAAAGCGCTGGAAGCGGGGGTTGACGGCCTGATCCTGGTGGCGGCCGGCGCCGGCGGCCACGCGGGGACGCTGTCGCCGTTCGCGCTGGTGGGCGAAGTGCGCAAGATCTTCAAGGGGCCGATTGCCCTGTCCGGTTCCATCGCCACGGGCGACGCCATTCTGGCCGCGCAGGCCATGGGCGCCGATTTTGCCTATATCGGCTCGCGCTGGCTGGCCACGCAGGAATCGAATGTCAGCGACGACTATCGCGAGGCCATCGTGGAATCGACCGCTGCCGACGTGATTTATTCGAACCTGTTTACCGGCGTGCACGGCAACTATCTGAAAAAATCGATCGTCAACGCGGGCCTGGACCCGGACGCGCTGCCGGAGTCGGACAAGACCAGCATGAACTTCGGTTCCGGCAGCGCCAAGGCCTGGCGCGACATCTGGGGCGCTGGCCAGGGCGTGGGCCTGATGGACGACATTCCCACCACGGCCGAAATGGTCGCCCGCCTCAAGCAGGAATACGACGCGGCCCGCGCGCGCCTGGCGCTGTAAATTAGCTGCCCGCTGCGCTGCCTCACGGCTGCGGCCCGTCACCGGGCCGCAACCCCAAGATGGGGGCCCTGGCATTGGGGGGGAGGGCGCAAGGGCGGCCGGGGAGTACCCT
>JBEVMD010000005.1:0-4770 GCA_040508835.1 Duganella sp.
GTCGCCGGCCGGCAGCCGGCTGACGGCAGCGAGGATGGCGGAGCCGATCAGCGGCATGACGATCACGCCCGCGCTGCTGATCGACTGCAGCGATCCCATCAGCTCACCCTGTTCGGCGGCCGGGGTGGCGCGCGAGATCAGGCTTTGCAGGGCCGGCCCGGCGGCAAACGCCAGCACGTTGCACACGATGACGGCGTACATCATCCAGCCTTGCGTGGCCAGGCCATAGGCCAGGTAGGCCACGGCGCCCGAGATCAATCCCAGCATCGACAGGCGCACCTCGCCCCAGCGCCGGATCAGCATTCCCAGCAGGCCCGCCTGCACCACGGCGGCCGTGAGGCCCACGCAGAACAGCGCAAAGCCGTTCTGGCCCGGCGTCCAGTCGAAGCGGAACGTCGTGTACAGCACCCAGGTGGTGTTGAGCATCATCTGCGCGCACGTGACCAGCGCGAAGGTGAGGATCAGGCCCCGGATATCGGTGCGCCGTCCCAGCTTGACCAGCGACGTGAACGGGTTGAGGCGCGCCAGGTTGAACGGCGCGCGCGCCGACAGCGGCAGCGATTCCGGCACGGCGAAATAGCCGTAGATGAAATTGGCGGCGGACAGCGCGGCCGCCACGTAAAAGGGCAGGTGCAGGTCCACGCTGCCCAGCAGGCCGCCCAGCATCGGGCCGCAGATGAAACCGAGGCCGAACGCTGCGCCCACCTTGCCGAAGCTCTTGGCGCGGTTGTCCGGCGTCGAGATATCGGAGGCGTAGGCCGACGCCACCGACATGCTGGCCGACGACATGCCGCCGATCACGCGGCCGATGAACAGGCAGGCCAGGTTGGGCGCCCACGCGGTGGCGAGGAAATTGACGCCCATGCCGGCCATCGAATACAGGAGCACGGGGCGGCGGCCCACGCGGTCGCTGAGCGCCCCCAGCATGGGCATGAACAGGAACTGCATCAGGCCGAAGGTGGCGCTCATCACGCCGTACCACCACGACTGGTCGTCGCGCGAACCGGTGAATTCGCCGACCAGCACCGGCAGCACGGGAATGATCAGGCCCACGCCCAGCATGTCGATGAACACGCACACCAGCACGAAATTGAGATTGCCGGCGCGCGCGGCGGCATGGACGGGGGCGGCGCCGCCGGACTTCACGCCCATTCGCCCGCAAAGCGGTCGCGGAAGGCCAGCAGTTCCTGCAGCCGCTGTTCGCCCAGGCGGCGGCCGGCGGCCGTCTGCATCATGCCGGGCAGCGCGGCCAGCTTGGTCTCGATGTGATCGAGCGCATATGCCTTGTCGTCGCGCTGGCGGTGGCGCGCCAGCGGGTCGTCGCCGTGGGCCAGCGCGGAGCCCATGCGGCCGGCGATGTAGAACAGGCGCGCCAGGCCCACGGCGCCGAGGGCGTCGAGGCGGTCGGCGTCCTGCACGATCCGCGCCTCGCTGGTGCGGGCGGGCAGGGCGGCGGAAAAACTGTGGCATTCTATGGCATGCGCCACGGCGGCCAGGCGCGCTGGCGGAAAATCGACGGCCGCCAGCCGGCCGGTAGCCAGTTGCGCCGCCTGGCGCGAGGCCAGGTGGCGGTCGGGATGGTTCTTGGGCAGGTTCACCAGGTCGTGCAGGTAGCAGGCGGCCATGACCACCAGCGCGTCGGCCTCCGGGTGGTCGTCCAGCAGCACGGCGGCGTTGCGCCACACCCGGTGCAGGTGGCTGATATCGTGGGCGCCGTCGCCATCGGCTGAGTGACTTGCGGTAGCAATGGCGATCAGGCGCGGACGCCAGAGGTCGAGCAAACTGTCCATGCAACTCCCATGCGTAAAGGACTATCATACCGTGCAGCACAAGCTTGTGCATAGGTCATCGCCGAATACCAGGCTTGCCGATCCGGCCAGCGGCAATCGTTTATTTCGTATTATATTTTGCAACGCTATTTATTGCCACACTGCATTTAAATGATGCTTCAAAACTTGACTTGAGGTAACATCGAGGTTATATCTTTAGTGAAGGACGCCTTTATGACCAGCAATGTCAGCGAATTGCACGCCAACTCCACCGCCGGCGAATACCTGGCTTTTACCCTCGGCCAGGAAGAATACGGTATCGACATCCAGAAGGTGAGCGAGATCCGCAGCTACGAAACGCCCACCCGCATCGCCAACGCTCCCGAGTTCGTCAAGGGCGTGGTCAACCTGCGCGGCATCATCGTGCCGATCGTGGACATGCGCATCAAGTTCAATCTCGGCACGCCCAGCTACGACCAGTTCACCGTCGTCATCATCCTCAACATCGGCCACCGCGTGGTGGGCATGGTGGTGGACCGCGTGTCCGACGTGACCACGCTGACCCATGAGCAGATCAAGCCGGCGCCGGAAATCGGCTCGGCCATCAACACCGACCACATCGTCGGCCTGGGCACCATCGAAGACCGCATGCTGATTCTGGTCGACATCGATCGCCTGATGTCGAGCGAAGACATGGGCCTGATCGAAAAGACCGCGCTGGCGGCATAAGCGCCGCGCCGGCAGGCGCTGCGCCTGCTGCCGATGGCGATGTTTGGTTGCACTTTGTTTTTGATCGAGAGGCAAGAATGAATATGTTGGCGAATATTAGTATCGGCAAGCGGCTGGCGCTTGGGTTTACCGTGATCCTGGCGTTTGCCATGGTGATCACCGGCATTGGCGTGTGGCGCCTGCAGGGTGTGGCGGCCGCCACTGCCGACATGATGCACATTCCGCTGGCCAAGGAGCGCATGATCGGCGACTGGTCCAGCAATATTGATAGCGCTATCCGGCGCACCACGGCCATTGCCCGCAGCACCGACGCCTCGCTGGCCACGTATTTCGCGGACGAGGCCAAGGCATCGTCGGCCAAGTCGTCCGAGTTCCAGAAAAAGATCGAAGAGCTGGTCACCGACGCCGACGAGAAGGAACTGTTCGCCCGCATCGGCGAGCAGCGCAAGGTGTACCTGTCGTCGCGCGACCAGTTGAGCAAGCTGAAGGCGGCCGGCGAACTGGACCAGGCGCAGCAGGTGTTCGACAACGTCTTCAAGCCCGGCACCGCCAAGTACCAGGCGCTGATCGCCGACCTGCTCAAAATGCAGCGTGCCAAGATCGACGCCACGGCCGTGCACATCGATGCCATCGCGTCGAGCAGCCGCAACCTGCTGCTGGTGCTGGCGGCGCTGATGCTGGCCTTCGGCATCGTCTGCGCCTGGCTGCTCACCACCGGCATCACGGTCCCGCTGCGGGCGGCGGTGGCGGCCGCGCGGCGCGTGGCCAGCGGCGACCTCACGGGCGATATCGACGCCCGCGCCACCGACGAGACGGGCCAGTTGCTGGCTGCCTTGAAGGACATGAACGCCAGTCTGCTGGGCATCGTCAACGAAGTGCGCAGCGGCACCGACCATATCACCACGTCGTCCACCGAAATCGCGGTGGGCAACCAGGACCTGTCGCGCCGCACCGAGCAGCAGGCGGGCGCGCTCGAGGAAACCGCCTCGTCGATGGAGGAACTGACCTCCACCGTCAAGCACAATGCCGACAATGCGCGCCAGGCCAACCAGCTGGCGGCATCGGCGTCGCAGGTGGCGGTCAAGGGCGGCGCCGTGGTGGCGCAGGTCGTGGGCACCATGGAGTCGATCAACGAATCGTCGCGCCGCATCGTGGACATCATTTCCGTCATCGACGGCATCGCGTTCCAGACCAATATCCTGGCCCTCAATGCGGCCGTGGAAGCGGCCCGCGCCGGCGAGCAGGGTCGGGGCTTTGCCGTGGTGGCGTCGGAAGTGCGCAACCTGGCGCAGCGGTCGGCGTCGGCCGCCAAGGAAATCAAGGAACTGATCGGCGACTCGGTGGACAAGGTGAACCAGGGCAGCAAGCTGGTGGCCGACGCCGGCACCACGATGGATGAAATCGTGCGCAGCGTGGCGCGCGTGAGCGACATGATCACCGAGATCACGGCCGCCAGCAGCGAGCAGAGCGCCGGCATCAACGAGGTCAATCAGGCCATCGGCTCGATGGACGCCGTGACCCAGCAGAATGCGGCGCTGGTCGAGCAGGCGGCGGCAGCGGCCGAATCGATGCAACAGCAGGCGGCCGCGCTGGCGCAGGCCGTGGCGGTATTCAAGGTGAACGGGGCGACGCGGCAGCTGCCCGTGGGGGCAGCGCTGCCACGGCTGGCGGCGCCGGCCCGCCGCGCGCTGCAAGCTGTCGCGCGCGAACGCTGACCTAGCTGGCGGCGGGCGGTCCGGAGACCGCCTGCTGCTGTTCCACCACCGCATTGCGCTGCTCCGCGATGGCCCGTTGCGAGAGGGCGTCGGCGTCGCCGTTGCGGTGCCGCGGCACCCACGTCACGCGCGCGGCGCCCAGGGGCGCCAGCAATTCCACCACCCGCGCCCGATGCGCGGCCAGTCCCGAGGCGCCGCGTCCTGCGGCAATCGCCTTGTCGTCCAGATTGACGTCGTCGATCACCACCTGGCTGTCGCCATGCAGCAGCGGGTCGCGCGCGCCCGCCTGCACGGCTGCCTCGAGCAGCGCCGTCAGCGCCAGGTATTCCGCTTCGCTGCTGCTGCCATAACCGGCGCGGCGGCTGATCTCCAGCCGTTCGCCATCGGGCCCGCACAGCAGGGCGCCGATGCCGATCGCGCCGGGATTGGGATGGGCCGAACCGTCGAACCAGCCGCGCCACCCCTGCGTGGGCGGCGCCATGCGCGCCTGGCGCGCGGCCAGCGCGGAAGCCCTGGCGTGCTGGCGGGCCGCATGGCGGTCGGCATCGCGCTGGCGC
>JBEVMD010000013.1:0-2624 GCA_040508835.1 Duganella sp.
CGGCTGAGCCACCCGGCGGGAACCCACCAATGAAAAGATGCTGCTCGCGTCGCGTCGTGATCGCCGCCTCTGCGGGCGACGCTCTCCGCGACACGTCGCACGGGTAAGGCCAAAGGACGCACCCGGGGCCTCCCGGCAAGGCCGACCCAGGTGCGCTTTGCTTACCTGGGCTGCGGAACCTTGGCGCCCATCGCCGCATGGCGGCGACAGGCATCAGCTCAGAGCTCGATCACGTCGAACTTCATGCCCGGATCGACCTCGGCGTCGTAATCCACATCGCCGCGTTCGAAGTTTGTAGCACGGGTAGAGCCAAAGGCCACGCCCGGGGGGGCTATCCCGACAGCCCCGACCCGGGCGCGCTTTGCTTGCCCAGGCTACGGGATGCTGGTGCCTATCGCCGCATGGCGGCGATGCGCGCAACGGGTCAGAGTTCGATCACGTCGAACTTCACGTCCGGATCGACTTCGGCGTCGTAATCCACATCATCGCGTTCAAAGCCGAACAGGTTGAGGAACTCGTGCTTGTAGCTGGCGTAGTCGGTCAGTTCGAACAGGTTCTCGGTGGTGACCTGCGGCCAGATCGCCTTGGCCGCGGCCTGCACTTCGGGCTTGAGTTCCCAGTCGTCCAGGCGCAGGCGGTTTTCTTCGTCGACCTGCGCCGGGGCGCCGTCGGCACGGTACATGCGCTCGCGGAACAGGCGGTCCAGCTGCTCGATGGTGCCTTCATGCAGGCCCTGCTCCTTCATCACCTTGAAGGCGATGGAGATGTACAGCGGCATCACCGGGATGGCCGAGCTGGCCTGGGTCACCACCGACTTGAGCACCGCGACATTGGCGCTGCCGCCGCCAGCGGCCAGCTCGCCGTTGAGGCGCTGCGCGGTGGCGTCCAGGTCGACCTTGGCCTTGCCCAGCGCGCCGTGCCAGTAGATCGGCCAGGTGATCTCGGTGCCGATGTAGCTGAAGGCCACGGTCTTGGCGGCCGGCGCCAGCACGCCGGCCTCGCGCAGCGCGTTGATCCACAGCTCCCAGTCCTGGCCGCCCATCACCGTGACGGTGTCTTCGATCTCCTGCTCGGTGGCCGGCTCGATCGTGGCGTGGGTGATGGCGTCCTTGTTGGTATCGATGGCGGTGGAGCTGTACGGCTGGCCGATCGGCTTGAGCGCCGAGCGCTTGAGTTCGCCGGTGGACGGCAGCTTGCGCACGGGCGAGGCCAGCGAATACACCACCAGATCGACCTGGCCACCCATCTCGGTCTTGATCAGTTCGATGACCTTGGCGCGCGCTTCGTCTGAGAACGCATCGCCGTTGATCGAACGGCTGTACAGGCCTTCGGCCTTGGCAAATTTGTCGAACGCGGCGGCGTTGTACCAACCCGCGGTGCCGGCCTTCTTCTCGCTGCCGGGCTTTTCGAAGAACACACCCAGCGTGTCGGCGCCGAAACCGAACGCGGCAGTGATGCGCGCGGCCAGGCCGTAGCCGCTGGACGCACCGATCACCAGCACCTTCTTCGGGCCATCGCTGCGCACGCCTTGGGCGCGCGTGGCGGCGATCTGGTCGCGCACGTTGAATTGGCAACCGAGCGGGTGGGTGGTGGTGCAGATGAAGCCGCGGACCTTGGGATGGATGATCAAAATCAATGCCTCGTTGGAATGCTGTGCGCGCGGCATCTTAATCCGCCAGGCCACCGTGCGGCCACGTGCGCGGGCGTATGGGCGTGGCGTTGGACGCAGCATCACCGCACCTTGGCGCGCGTAACTTCTAGCCGTCACCGCGTTGACGTCATCGCCGCAATACGGCGATTTTCATGGTGTTTTCGCCGCGTTTTGGGCCACTGTCGGTCCGGCCAAAGCGGCTGTGGTGTATCATGCACGGGCCGACCGAGCCTTGCGTGGCCTTGCCCGACCGCTCTGTCGCTCTCGATCCTGCAGCGCCGTCGTGTCCGCTCGGCCGTCCGGGATCGCTCCCTTCGCACGATACCCGTGTCGCGCAGCGCGCCGCACCGTGGGTTCTGCATAGCCTTGTGTTTGCGCGGGCGGGGAGGCCACATCCCCATGTTCCTGGAGCATCACATGTCCCATTCCCACGCCCATTTCGGGTGGTTCAAGCGTCGTCGCCAGCTGCAGGTGGACGAAGTGACCGTCGTCGACAGGCCGATGCTGAAAAAAGCCGTGGGCGCCGCGGCGCTGGGCAATGCGATGGAGTGGTTCGACTTCGGCGTGTATGGCTATATCGCCGTGACCCTGGGCCATGTGTTCTTTCCCACCGGCAGCCCAACAGCGCAGCTGATCGCCACCTTCGCAACCTTCACCGTGGCATTCCTGGTGCGGCCGCTGGGTGGGCTGGTATTCGGGCCGCTCGGCGATCGCTATGGCCGGCAGAGGGTGCTGGCGGCGACCATGATCCTGATGGCGCTGGGGACGTGCTCGATCGGCTTGATCCCGTCCTACGCCAGCATCGGCATCTGGGCGCCGATCCTGCTGCTGCTTGCGCGCCTGGTGCAGGGCTTTTCAACCGGAGGCGAATACGGCGGCGCGGCGACCTTCATCGCCGAATATTCGACCGATCGCAATCGCGGTTTCATGGGTAGCTGGCTGGAGTTCGGCACGCTCGGCGGTTACATCGCCG
>JBEVMD010000068.1:0-5924 GCA_040508835.1 Duganella sp.
GAACCACTTCAACGCAACGGCTGGCCGGCCGGCGCCGGCCTCCGCCACGGCGTAGGTCCGCTGCACAGCTTGGCTGAGCCCGTCCGGAGTCGCGCCGGACACCATATGACGGTGGTCGCGCCCTTGAGCGCCACCACCGCGTTCAGCCGGCCGGCCGCCTGGCGCGCCGCCGCCTGCGGATCGGCGGCAATGGCCGGCTTGGCGGCGCCCGTCAGGCCGGCCAGTTCGCCCGCGTGGGGCGTGAGCAGCACCGGCGTATCGAAACGCATGCAGTCGTCGCCGGCGGCCACGCACATGGCGCCCGCGTCCAGGATCACGGGCGCGTGGCGGCAGTGGGGCAGCAGCGCTGCCACCAGCACGGCGCATGCTGCCTCGTCCTGCATGCCGGGGCCGATCAGCACCGCGCTGGCGCGCTCGCACGCCTGCCGCAGCGAGGGCGCCACGTCGGCGGCGTCCGACGCCGAGCCGGCGCGCAGGCCGGCGTCCGGCGTTTCGGCCAGGCCGATCACGCGCGCTTCCGGCAGCGCCACGCCCAGCGCGCCGGCCACGCTGGCGGCGGTGGCAATCGTCAGCTTGCCGGCGCCCGCGCGCAGCGCCGCCGTGGCGGCCAGCAGCAATGCGCCGGGCATCTCGCGCGAGCCGGCCACGATCAGCACGTGGCCGCGCACTTCCTTGTCGGCGTCCACGCCGGGCATGGGCAGCGCCCAGTCGCGCAGCGTGCCGGCCGTGATGTCGTGGATATCGGCGCTCATGATTTGGGTGCGGCCGGCATGTCCGGCTGGTCGGTGACGGGCGTGCCCGATTCTTCGAGCGGCGCCACGAAATTGGCCTGCACCAGCGCGAGCTTGCCCCGCTTGCCCAGCGTGGGATCGAACCGGTACTCGGTGATGCCGCAATTGGGGACATCGGCCTCGCGGTCGATGGCCAGGATGGTTTCCTCGTCCATGCGCTCGAGCAGGTAGCGGAAGCAGTTGACGGTCACCTGGTGGCCGACAATGAGCACCCGCTCGCCGCGATACTCGCGGATGATGGTGTCGAGCGCGCTGCGCAGGCGCAGGATGACGTCGCACCAGCTCTCGCCGCCCGGTGGACGGAAATAGAATTTGCCGACGTGCCGGCGCTGGTCGGCCAGTTCCGGGAACTTGTCGTGGATGCCCAGCGGCGTCAGACGGTCGAGGATGCCGAACTCCTTTTCGCGCAGCCGCTCGTCCATCACGGCCGCCACCAGGTTGTCGCGGCCCACCTTGTCGATCACCGCCTGCGCCGTCTGCCGCGCGCGCACGTACGGCGAATACAGCACCACCGTGGGCTGGCCGTCCGGGCCCAGGGAGCGGAACCAGTGGCTCATGGCCTGCGCCTGGCGTTCGCCCAGTTCCGACAACGGCACGTCCATGTCGCGTTCGGCGATGTCGATCAGGTGCAGGCGCGCCGCCTCTGCCGCATCGCGCGCGACGTTGCCGGCGCTCTGGCCATGGCGCACCAGCCAGATCCTGGTGGGCCATTTCTGGTCCGGCGTGTCGGTAAAGATGTCGGCGACGTCGTCGTCGGGGTTATCGGTCAGTATGCCCATCAATGGTCTCCGTCAAGGTCGAGTTCTATCCACACTGGCGCGTGGTCGCTGGGTTTTTCGCGGCCGCGTACTTCGCGGTCCACTTCCGCCGCCTTCAGGCGCGGCGCCAGGTCGGGGCTGAGCAGCAGGTGGTCGATGCGCAGGCCCGCGTTGCGTCCGAAGGCGTTGCGGAAGTAATCAAAAAAGGTATAAATCGTTTCGTCGGGATGCATGGTGCGCAGCGCATCGGTCCAGCCCTGCGCCATCAGGCGGTGGAAGGCCTCGCGCGTCTCGGGCCGGAACAGGGCGTCGTCCACCCAGCGTTCCGGCTTGTACACATCGCGCTCGGTGGGCATGACGTTGAAGTCGCCGGCGATCACGGTGGGCATGCCGCCTTCGAGCAGGCCTGCCGAATGCCTGATCAGGCGCTCGAACCATTTGAGCTTGTAGTCGAACTTGGGGCCCGGCGCGGGATTGCCGTTGGGGAGGTACAGGCCGCAAATGAGCACGCCGTTCACCACTGCCTCGATGTAGCGGCTTTGTTCATCTTCCGGGTCGCCCGGCAGGCCGCGGCCGACTTCGATGGGCGCCACGCCGCGCGCCAAAATGGCGACGCCGTTCCAGCTTTTCTGGCCATGCCAGATCGCTTCGTAGCCGATCTCCTTGATGGCCGCTTCCGGGAATTTTTCCTGCGGCGCCTTGAGTTCCTGCAGGCAGACCACGTCGGGCTGCGTCTCCTGCAGCCATTGCAGCAGGGCGGGCAGGCGGGCGCCAATGCCGTTGATATTGAAGGTGGCGATACGCATGGATTTCCTTGTTGATTATTCGTTGCGCAGGACGGTGATCTGGCCGCCGGCTTCCAGGAACACGCATTTCGTCTTCGAGCGGCGGTTGGCCTCGCGCAGCGCCTGGTCCACATCGCGCCTGCCCGCGTGTTCGCGCCGCATGGCGTCGCGGAAAACGACGCCGTCGCGGGCCGGCAGCACCGGTTCGCCGTCCACCGCGCCACTACCCGCTCCCACCATGGATGATGCATTATAGGCAGCATTGGATGGTGGCGATGGTGAGATCGCTAACACTGCGCGTGCGCGTCAGCCTTTATGCTCGCCGCATGACTGAATGGATCGACTTACTGCAATGGCCGGCGATGGCCGTCACCCTGCTGGCCGCCTGGCTGGTCGGATCGAGCAACCAGCGCCGGCGCAAGTCCGGCTTCTGGTGTTTTCTGGTCAGTAACGCGCTGTGGATTGCCTGGGGCGTGCACGACGCGGCCTGGGCGCTGATCGTTTTGCAGCTGTGCCTGGTTGTGACCAATATCCGGGGCGCGTTCAAGAATCACGAATCGGCCAGCTAGCGTGGTGTGCCGCGCTCGAGCCACCACGCATCGAGGATCGACCCCGCCCAGCACACCAGGATCACCAGCGACGCCGCATTGGTGGTGGGATCGTCGCCGCCGGCAGCGCTGATGCGCTCCACGATCAGCGGCAGGTCGAGCGGCAGCGCGCCGCTGTTGATCTCGCCGGCCAGGCGGTCGGCCAGCGCCAGCGTGGTACGCAGCAGCAGGCCGATGGCAATCAGCGTGGGCACGATGAACAGGCAGCCGCGCATGGCCCGGCGCAATACGAAGTGACCCAGTCCGGGGAATAACAGCGCCGAGATCAGGGCGGCCTTGGTTTTCGCTTTCATGCGTGCATTGTTTCCTGTTGTTTATTTTGCCGTGCAGATTTATTGTTGATTCAGCGCAAAATTGCGCTGAGGCAGCAGCTTACAGTACGTCATCTTACCTGCCGGAGGCGATCATGCGCGTCTTGTTCGATGACCGAGGGCGACGATGCTGAGCAAACTCCGTATCGGTCCCAAACTGTTGCTGGCGCCCGGGGTGGTGCTGATCCTGCTGCTGGTGCTGGCGGCTGGCGCGTATCTTGGCATGGTGCGGCAAAACCAGTCGCTCGATAACATGATGCAGGAGCGCGCCGTGCGGCTCAAGGCCGCGGCCGACCTGGTGGCCGGCGCCAACCGCGTCCATACCGAAGCGTACCAGCTGCTCACCTGGCTCAACGCCGGCTTCGCGCCCGCCCGTACCGACGCGCTGGTGCGCGCCATCCACGCGCGCCACGCCGCGCTCGACCGCCAGTTTGCGCAACTGGAGCGGCTCACGCAGGCCGACCCCGCCGAGCGCCGTTTCGTCGTGCAGTCGCAGGCCGCGCATGCGCAGTACGTCAACGCGGTGGCGGACGTGATCGAGATCGCCATCGACGACCACGCCATTGCCGCCAACGCCATGTCCAAGGCGGAGCGGGCGTTCGACGTGGTGGCGCAGCGGCTGGCCGAGCTGTCGCGCCTGGAACAGGCGCTCAGCGCAAGCGACTACCGCGACGCCGAAGCCGATTTCACCATGCTGTCGATCTGGATGCCGGCCATGGTGGTGCTGTCGATCGGCCTGTCGCTGCTGGTGACCATGGCGGTGCGCAATGCGCTGCTCAGGGAGCTGCGCGAGATCGGCGCCGCGGCGGTCGACCTGGCCGAAGGCAATCTCACCGTGCGCAACCGCGTGTACGGCAAGGATGAAATCGCCGAGACGTCGCGCGCGCTCGACACCAGCATCCGCAACCTCAATACCACGCTCAAGACCATCATGACGTCGGCGCAAACCGTGGATCACGCCTCGCGCAAGGTGGCGCGCGGCAATGCGGAACTGAACCGGCGCACCGAACGCCAGGCCGCCTCGCTGCAGCAGGCCACGGCAGCGATGCGCGACCTGGGCGCCAGCGCGTCGCAAACGGCCGGCAATGCGCAGCTGGCCAACCAGCTGGCCCGCTGCGCGGCCACGTTCGCCGGGCGGGGCGTGAACGTGGCGCAGCGGCTGGTGCTGACGATGGCGGCGTTACGGGGCGGTTCGCGCAAGGTGGTGGAAATCGTCGGCGTGATCGACGGCCTGGCGTTCCAGACCAACCTGCTGGCGCTGGACGCGGCGGTGGCGGCAGCGCGCGCCGGCGCCCAGGGCGACGACTTTTCGCGCGTGGCCAACGAGGTGCTGGCGCTGGCGCAGCGCTCGGCCACGGCCGCCCACGACATCAAGGCGCTGATACACGATTCGGTGGCGGAGGTGGAGGGCGGGGCGCAATCGGTGGCGGACCTGGGCGACAACATGGCGGAAATCGTGGCGTCGCTGCAGCAGGTGGGCCAGGCGATGGCGCAGCTGGGCGAATCGACGGCCGTCCAGCTGCGGGGCGTGGAAGGCGCCCAGCTGGCGATCCTCGAGATCGACCAGATGACGCAGCACAGCCTGCTGCTGGTGCGCCAGGCCGCCGCCGACGCCGGCAGCCTGCAGCGTCAGGCCATGCATCTGTGGGAGGCGGTGGCGCTGTTCCGGCTCGAGCATCCAGCCGGCAGCGGTGCGGGAGGCGAGGCGGGCGACGCGGTGCAGCCGCTGCCGCCGGCCGGCTCGCCGCGCGTGGTGCGCCTGCGTCTGGCATCGGTCCGCAATTGACAGCGCGGGACTGGCTGCAGCGGCGCCGGCAATTACAGAGATTGCAATCTGCCGCTGTCCTTGACACCTGACACCAGCGGGTCGGCCGGTTTCCTGATGTAATGGTCGACCAGATACCGCCATGGCAGGACGATCGGGATCATCACGACCAGGCCGACGGCAAACAGGTTTTCCTTCATCAGCTGATCCAGCGGGCCGGCCTGGATGGCGGGCAGGGCCACCACCAGCAGCCACAGCGACTTCCACAACAGTTCCCACAGCAGCACCGGCAGCATTTGCAGCGGATAGCGCAGCCCCAGCGCGCACAGCAGTCCGAAGGCGCCCAGCATGCAGTTGACAAAGCCTTGCATTGGCGTCCATGGCTGATCGTGGTGCAGGATGCCCGGCCAGATGGAGATGCCCAGGCCCACTGCAATGATCAGATAAACGGCGCGCAGCAGGTACAGGCGAAACAGCGAGACATGAGGCATGGCAGGGCTCCTGGCAGAGTGGACAAGCTGACGTGAAGGTTGCTTTTGTGGCGGTAGCGGATGGCGAATGCAAGTCGTTAAATTTAATGCATCAAAATATCCGTCCCCGCAAATCATGTCAAACAAATATTGGCGCAAGACAAAAAAAAGCGGCCCGCAGGCCGCTTGTTGGGTGTCGCTGCCGTTCAGCGGTCGGTTTTCTGATCCCGACGGCCGGACTGCTGGTTCTGGTCGATGCCACCGCTGCGCGAGCCGCCGCCTTCGGTGCGGTCGGCGTAATCATCCGAATTGAAGGGTTCGTCTTCGCTCAGCGAACGATCGGTCGAATTGCCCAGGTCGCTTTGCTGATTGCCCTGGTCGCGGCGCTGCTGGCTGCGGTCCTGCGCCGGATTCTGCATGGGATTGCGCTGGTCGG
>JBEVMD010000086.1:0-5620 GCA_040508835.1 Duganella sp.
GCTCATTCATTTCTCCTATGCTCAAATCATAGGTCAGAAATATCTACCGGAGTGGTGGAAGTCCACCATGCTGCGTGCAACAGCACTAAACTCGTGCAGCAAACCATAGGCCGCTTGAAGCAGGCACGGCATGACGGTACATTGACCGCTGTTCGTCGTTTCCGGATATCCCCATGTTCCCTGCCCTGCTCGCTGCGGTCCTGCTGTCCGCCCTGTCGTTCCAGCCGGCGCAAGCCGCTGACAGTTGCCTCATCAACCGCCAGGCATGGCCGGTATGCGAACACGCTGCGGGCCGCTGGTCGTTCGAGGGTGGCCGTTATTGCGCGGCCCCCGTCGCCTGCCCGGATCAGCGCGCCAACCTCTCCACGCCGCCGGCAGTTGCCACGGCAATGCGTTCCACGCCCGTCGATCCCGACGCCACCGCCAACACCCGCGCCATCCTCGCCTACCTGCACCGCATCCAGGGGACGGCCGTGATTGCAGGGCAGGCCGACCTGACCTGGGACGACACCATCGACATGGCCGAACGCGTGCATGCCGATACGGGCAAATACCCGGCCCTGATGGGCTATGACTTCATGAACTACGGCATGACCGGTCCCGGCATCTCGGGCCGGCATCAGGTCGAGGAAGCCATCGCGTTTGCCAACCGGGGCGGCCTGGTCTCGTTCCACTGGCACTGGCGCGATCCTGCCCTGCTGCGCACGGCGCATGTCAACGACGCCCAGTTCTACGCCGGCGGCGACGATGCGGCAAAACGCACGGACTTCACCATCCCGCTGGCCGACGGTGCGCTCGACCGTGACAGCCCCGCCTACCGCCAGCTCGACGATGGCATCGATCTGATCGCCGTACAACTGAAGCGTCTGTCCGACGCCGGCGTCACCGTGCTGTGGCGGCCGTTGCACGAAGCGTCGGGCAACGATGGCGACGGCTGGTTCTGGTGGGGCCGCGCGCGGCATGACGATGCGCCGGCCGCGTACGCCCACATCCTGCTGTGGCGCCACCTGTACGACCGGCTGGTCCACGTGCACGGCTTGCACAACCTGATCTGGGTGTGGAACGGCCAGGACGCGGCGTGGTATCCCGGTGACGACGTGGTCGATATCGTCGGCTACGACGTGTACGACAGCAAAGACAACCGCATCTACCGGTCCCAGGTGGATACCTACCGCAGAACGGGCGCCATGGCGCAGTCGCGCAAGCCGGTGGCGTTGACCGAAACGAGCTTCATCCCGGACCCCGATGCGATGGCGGCCGACGGCGCCTGGTGGTTGTGGTTCATGGTGTGGAACGACGGCGCCGGGCCGGCCGGCGTGAGCAACGCCAACAATTTCTGGACGGGCGAGCAGTACAACACCAACGTCCACAAGCGCAAGGTGTACGGGCATCCGAACGTGATCACGCTCGACCGCCTGCCCCGTTTCTGAACCGCCGGGGGGCGCGCACGCTTGAACTGTTCAAGCGTGCCGCACTGATGCAAAATGGCAAAGCTACCCAGCTATCGAAGCAACCTTTACCCCGCCAAGAGGAATTCCATGAAATCAGTTGTTGCGCTCAGCATCGCGCTGGCGTTTGCCGCCCCCCTGGCCCAGGCTCAAACCCAGGCCCCAGTCCAGTCTCCGGCCGAGGCCCCGGTCCAGGCCCAGGCTGCCGATCCGATCGCCACCCTGGTCGGCCAGCTGGAACTGGAAAAATACAAGGCCACCATCAAAAGCCTGACGCAGTTCGGCGACCGCCGCCAGGGCACGCAGCGCAACCGCGATGCGCTCGACTGGATTGCGGCGCAACTGGCATCCTACGGTTGCGCGCCCGAGCGCCTGCAATACCAGTACACGGAAGCAGCCCCCGGCACGCCACGCGCCAAGCGCGCGCCCGGCATTGCCAGCGGCGGCGCGGGCGGCCCTGCCGGCCAGGGCGGCAGCACCCTGTTCGGCAACCGCATCAAGACGGGCGTCAATACCGATCCGCTGTTGCAGCCCGATGAAAAACTGCGTGCGCTCAACGCCGAGCAGACGCCGGTGGGCACGTCGCCGCGCGAAAACGTCTATTGCACCAAGGTGGGCAGCAAGCATCCCGAAGAAATGTATATCGTCAGTGCCCACATGGACGGCATCGGCTTTGGCGAAGCGGCCAACGACGACGGTTCCGGCACCGCGCTGGTGATGGAGCTGGCGCGCATCTTCAGCGCGCCGGGCGTGGAGACGGACCGCTCGATCCGCTTCGTGCTGTGGAATAACGAAGAGACGGGCCTGAACGGCGCCGCTGCGTACGTGGAGCAGCGCAAGGATTTGCAGGGCGTGGAGTCGCCCAAGGGATCGGGCAAATACCCGGAGCCGAAGTGGCTCGGCATGATTCAGCACGATATGATGCTGTTCGACCACGGCATGCCGTTCCAGAAGATCGACGGCTACGGCAAACCCGTGTTCGATGCCAAGGGCGAACCCGTGTTCGTGGCGCCGCCCGAGCAGCGCCTGGAAGCGGACGTCAACATCGAATACCAGTCGGTATCGAAACAGGCGGAAGGTTCGGCCAAGCTGGCCTGGCAGTTCCGCGCGGCCAACGACAAGTATGCGTCGCACTACCCGGCCGCTGTCGGCTTTCACATGACCAATACCGACTCGACGCCGTTCATGGACCTGGTGCCGTCGATCTCGCTGCGCGAGAACGAGCGCGGCCAGCAGATCGGCGCCGGCTGGGACCCGCACTGGCACCAGCCGACCGACCTGTATAAAAACTTCTCGGACCAGGACTTCATGCTGGGCCTGAACGCCGCCCAGACCACGCTGTCGGGCGTGGCGCAGCTGGCCGGCGTTCGGCTCAGGAAGTAAGCCTTATCGGGCCGTCATTGCGCCAGATAGCGGTCCGAACGCGGACCGTACAAGATGCCTTGCGAGCCGCCGGCCGTCAGCAGGCGGGTGTTGGCCACGCCAGCCACCGGGTGCGACGTGTCGGTGGTGCTGTGGATGATCTGCTTGACGGCCGCCGTCACCAGCGCGCCGAGCAAGCCGCCGCCGCTGTTGTTGCCGCCTTCGTTGCTGGAGGCGCTGGCCTTGCCGTCCCACAGCAGGGCGCCCGTCTTCAGGTCCACCAGCTTGGCTTCCACCGAGACCACTGCCACGCTGTCGAGCACGGTGTAGGTGGCGCCGTATTTCGAGATCGTCACGTACAGGGCGGCATCGGCGCCGAAGATGTCGTTGAGCTTTTTCGGATCGACATTGTGGATGTCGGCCGCGCTGGTCAAGCCGTTCTGCTTGAACGTCTCGGCCACCACCGCTACCGGCAGCACGTAGTAGCCGCTCTCGGCCAGCGGATACGTCACTTGCGCGTACACGCTGTTGCCGGCGTTGACTTCCGGCGAATTGTTCAGCGGCGGCAGCACCACGATCGAGCGCGGCTTGGCGGCCTTGAAGGCGGTGTAGTCATACGACGCCTGCTTGGTGGCGCAGCCGAACATCAACGCCGCAGCGCCCATGCACGCGGCCAGTTTCATCATGCGGCGCATCATAATTTCTCACCTTTCTTGTTTTTGGCCAGCAGGAAATCCATGTAGGCGGCCGATTCGGGGAACAGCTTTTTTTCGTCTTCGAACTGGGTGGCCACCTGGTCGGGCGTGCCGGCGATCGAGTACAGCATGCCCAGGTGGGCATGGAAGCCCGGCGGCGCATTGCCGCCCTTGGCGCTGAACAGCATCAGGTCTTTTTCCATTGCGGCGATTTGCTGTTCCGGGCTCTCGCCTTTCAGGTACTGATACACCTGCGGCTGGTAGCCGCCCCACTGGTACAGGGTTTTCGGCGGCGTGGCGCAGCCGGTCAGCAGCACGGCACCAGCCAGCGCCAGCATGCCGGCGCCTTGCTTGATTGCAGTCGTCATCATGGCGGGCCTCACTGTACTTGCAGTTTCAACGCGCCGGCGTCCACGCCGGCCACCAGGCGGTCCACTGCCTCGCGCATGGCCAGGTCCAGCACCTTGCCGTTGAGCGTGGAGTCGTAGCTGGCAGTGCCGCCAAAACCCAGCACTTCGCGGTTCGACAGGCTGTATTCGCCGGCGCCCTGGCTCGAGTACACCACTTCCGACGTCGCGATATTGACCACGTTGAGCGTGACCTTGGCGTACGCCACCTGGGTCTTGCCGCGGCCCATGATGCCAAACAGCTGATGGTCGCCCACTTCCTTGCGGCCGAACTCGGTCACGTCGCCGGTGATCACGAAATCGGCGCCCTTGATGTTCTGCAGTTGTTTCTTGAAGCCCGCTTCCTGCTTGAGTTCGTCGAGGTTGTCGCGGTCCAGCACATTAAAACGGTTGGTGCCCTGCAGCTGCGCGATCAGGATGGTTTTCGACTGGCTGCCCAGGCGGTCGACGCCGTCGGAGAAAATGCCGCGCATGAAGCTGGAGCGGTTGTCGAACTTGCCGACGGCGATCGGGCTGCGGGCGCCCACGTAAGGCTTGGCGGCGCTGGCCACGGGCGGCACCACGACCGCGCGCGACGATTCGGTGGCGCAACCGGCCAGGGCGGAGAGGATCAGCGCGGAAACCAGCAGAGCGCCTGAGGTACGAGTAGTCATAAAATCCCTAAATGGTGAACAACGATAATTTGTTAATTTATAACAAGTATTTTTCTTTTGAGAAATTATACGCGTTTGGCATGATGACATTCTCACCAATACTCACGCTGTTGCGGATTTGTCCTGGACCTGGGCGGCAGCGACCCGCTGCGCGCCGGCCGCGTCGCTGGAGTCAATTGCCGCGTAGTTACTCCGGCTTTTCCACCACATAACCCTTCGCTTGCAGCGCCGCCAGATACCCCTGCGGGTCGAGCATGTCGACCAGCTGCAGCGTGGCAAAGGTGGACGGGTTGGCGGCCAGCGCTTTCTCGGCAGCCGCCACCCACGCCTCGCGCATGCGCGCCTGCACCGACCGCATGCCGGGGCGGTTCTGCATCACCGCGCTGCCGAGCACGGCGGCGTTGCACGCGCCGCGGCGGTCGGCATAGCCGAGCTGCTCGATGACGGCCAGGTCGCCCTTGGCCCACGCGTTGGCGCGCACGCGCATGGCGTCCAGATCGTCTTCCAGGCGCGACAGCGTGTTGGCGAAGCACGCCGCGTCTTCCAGCGGCGTCTTCTTGAATTCGCGCAGCATGGTTACCGGATCGTCGACGTCGAGCTTGATGCCGGTGTCGGTCTTTTTGATGCCGCTGTGCTTGACCAGCTGGTCGATCTTTTTCTGCACCTGCGGGCCGTTGACCAGTCCCGCCTGCTCCAGCCCCTTGGCATACAGCGCGTCGGCGGCAAAGATGGGCCGCTCGCGCTCGATGCCGTCGTCGTCGCCCAGGTACTTGGTCTTGAGCACCTGCCAGCGCGCATACACGGGGGCCGGCACCACGTCTTTCAGGTACGCGCCGTCCGGATTTTTCTTGAAGCCGATGGCAAACGGCAGCATGGCCACCTTGCTGAAAAACCCGACGTCAGCCATGGCGCCCGGCGGCTGCAAATATTCCTGCGACTGCGCCAGGACGGCTTCCACCTGCTGCGAACGCCACTCGAGGTTTTTCGGCAGCGGCGCGTAGGTATCGAACACCCACAGCACGTGGTCGCCCTTCGACACTTTCCACAGGCCGGGG
>JBEVMD010000088.1:0-5332 GCA_040508835.1 Duganella sp.
ACCCGGCCTGTAAATTCGGGAAAGTTATTGGTCGAATGCAGGATGTCCAGCGCTTCCCGGTAATTGCCGCGGTACACCAGGTCATTCCAGTCCGGGATGATGTTGTTGACCGGGCAGCCGTTGTTGCAGAACGGGATGCCGCAATCCATGCAGCGCGCACCCTGCACCTTGGCTTGCTCGTTGGTCAGGGGAATGACGAACTCGGCATAGTTTTTCAAACGGGCGGCAGGCGGCAGATAGCCTTCTTCCTGACGCTGGAATTCCATGAAACCGGTGATTTTACCCACGATTAAATCCTTACAATTCTGTGTTGACCCAGGGCCTGCGCTCCGTCATTCCCGCGCAGGCGGGAATCCAATATCGCGGCTCGGTGGCCGGATTGGGTCCCCGCCTGCGCGGCGGTCCGCCGAAGCGGGACGACGACTCGCAGGCTGTCGTATGTTTAAGCCGCCACCGGCTGCGCCGCTGCCGCTTCCTGCGCGACGTCCTGCGCCATTTCGGCCAGCGCGCGCTTGTATTCGCTCGGGAAGACCTTGACGAACTTGCTGCGGCTGTCGGACCAGTTATCGAGCAACAGGCGGGCGCGGGTGCTGCCCGTGTGCTTGAAGTGGCGTTCGATCAGGCGTTTCAGGATCGCTTCATCCGCCTCGCGGCCCAGGTCCTTGTGCTGCACGTGGTACGTGGCGCTTTGGGCCGACTGCTCCTTGGCCGTCAGCACCCGCTCCAGGCTCACCATGGCCGTGTTGCAGCGCGATTCGAAATCGCCGTCCGGGTCGTACACGTAGGCGATCCCACCCGACATGCCGGCTGCGAAGTTGCGGCCCGTGGCGCCCAGCACGACCACGGTGCCGCCGGTCATGTATTCGCAACCGTGGTCGCCCGTGCCTTCGACAATCGCCGTGGCGCCCGAGTTGCGCACCGCGAAACGCTCGCCGGCCACGCCGTTGAAGAACGCTTCGCCGTTGATCGCACCGTACAGCACGGTATTGCCGATGATGATGTTGTTGACGGCCCAGCCACGGAACTCGGTATTCGGACGCACGATGATGCGACCGCCCGACAAGCCCTTGCCCACGTAGTCATTGCCCTCACCCACCAGGTCGATGGTGATGCCGTGCGCCAGGAAGGCGCAGGCCGACTGGCCCGCCGTGCCCTGCAGCTGGATGTGGATGGTGTCGTCCGGCAGGCCGGCGTGGCCGTAACGCTTGGCCACTTCACCGGACAGCATGGTGCCGACCGTGCGGTTGACGTTGCGCACCGGCGAGATGAACGACACGCGCTCGCCTTTTTCCAATGCGCCTTTCGCCTGTGCGATCAGCTTGTGGTCGAGTGCCTTGTCCAGGCCGTGATCCTGGTCCATCGTGTGGTAAATCGGCTGGCCGTGCTGCACTTCCGGCTGGTGGAAGATGTTGGTGAAATCGAGGCCCTTGGCTTTCCAGTGCGAGACCGCCTTCGACTTGTCGAGCAAGTCCACGCGGCCGATCAGCTCGTCATAGGTACGGATGCCCAGCTGCGCCATCAGTTGACGCGCTTCTTCGGCCACGAAGAAGAAATAGTTGACCACGTATTCCGGTTTGCCCGAGAACTTGGCGCGCAGGACCGGGTCTTGCGTGGCCACGCCCACCGGGCAGGTGTTCAGGTGGCATTTGCGCATCATGATGCAGCCTTCGACCACCAGCGGCGCCGTGGCAAAGCCGATCTCGTCGGCGCCCAGCATGGCGGCAATCACCACGTCGCGGCCGGTACGCATCTGGCCGTCTGCTTGCACGCGAATCCGCGAGCGCAAACCGTTCAGTACCAGGGTCTGCTGCGTTTCCGCCAGGCCCAGTTCCCAAGGCGTGCCCGCGTGTTTCACCGACGACAGCGGCGACGCACCGGTGCCGCCGTCATGGCCGGCCACCACCACGTGGTCGGCCTTGGCCTTGGTCACGCCTGCAGCGACGGTGCCGATCCCCACTTCCGACACCAGCTTGACCGAGATCGAAGCGCGCGGATTGGCGTTTTTCAGGTCGTGGATCAGCTGCGCCAGGTCTTCGATCGAATAAATGTCGTGGTGCGGCGGCGGCGAAATCAGGCCCACGCCCGGCACCGAGAAGCGCAAGGTGGCAATGTATTCCGACACCTTATGGCCGGGCAGTTGGCCGCCCTCGCCCGGCTTGGCGCCCTGCGCCATCTTGATCTGGATCTGGTCGGCCGAGTTCAGGTACGCGGCCGTCACGCCGAAACGGCCCGACGCCACCTGCTTGATGCGCGAACGCAGCGAGTCGCCTTCCTGCAAGGCGATGTCGACGACCATCTGTTCCTTGCCCATGACGGACGCCATGGTCTCGCCCTGCTTGATCTTGATGCCTTTCAGTTCCTGGGTGTAGCGCGATGGATCTTCGCCGCCTTCGCCGGTATTGCTCTTGCCGCCAATGCGGTTCATGGCCACGGCCAGCGTCGCGTGCGCTTCGGTCGAGATCGAACCCATCGACATGGCGCCCGTGGCAAAGCGCTTGACGATTTCCTTGGCCGGCTCCACTTCGTCAATGGAAATCGCTTTGGCTGGATCGATCTTGAACTCGAACAGGCCGCGCAGGGTCAGGTGGCGACGGCTCTGGTCGTTGATGATTTGCGCGTATTCCTTGTAGCTGGCGAAGTTGTTGGCGCGGGTCGAGTGCTGCAGCTTGGCGATCGCGTCCGGCGTCCACAGGTGGTCTTCGCCGCGCACGCGGAACGCGTATTCGCCGCCCGCATCGAGGTTATTCGACAGCACGGGATCGGTGCCGAACGCCAGCGCGTGCAGGCGCAGCGCTTCTTCCGCCACTTCGAACACGCCGATGCCTTCCACCTTCGACGACGTGCCCTTGAAATACTTGTTCACCAGCGACTTGTTCAGGCCCACGGCTTCGAAAATCTGCGCGCCGCAGTACGACATATAGGTGGAAATGCCCATCTTGGACATCACCTTCATCAAGCCCTTGCCGACGGCCTTGGTGAAGTTGTAAATGGCTTTTTCGCCCGACAGGTCGCCCGGGAGGTCGTGCGCCATGTCGATCAGCGTTTCCATTGCCAGGTACGGGTGGATGGCTTCCGCGCCGTAACCTGCCAGCAGCGCAAAGTGGTGGGTTTCGCGGGCCGAGCCGGTCTCCACGACCAGGCCGGTGGACGCGCGCAGGCCCTTGCTCACCAGGTGCTGGTGGATGGTGGACGTGGCCAGCAGGGCGGGAATCGCCACCCGGTCCGGGCCGACGGAACGGTCCGACACGACCAGGATGTTGTGGCCCGACTTGACGGCATCGACCGCTTCCGCGCACAGCGAGGCCAGGCACGCTTCAATGCCTTCCTTGCCCCACGACAGCGGGTAACAGATGCCCAGCTCGTACGACTTGAACTTGCCGCCCGTGTGCAGGCTGATGTTGCGCAGGCGTTCCATGTCGTCGAAACCGAGGATCGGCTGCGACACTTCCAGGCGCATCGGCGGGTTGACGTTGTTGGTGTCGAGCAGGTTCGGTTTCGGGCCGATGAACGATACCAGCGACATCACCATTGCTTCGCGGATCGGGTCGATCGGCGGGTTGGTCACCTGCGCGAACAGCTGCTTGAAATAGTTGTACAGCGGTTTGAGCTTGTTGGACATGACGGCCAGCGGCGAGTCGTTGCCCATCGAACCCGTGGCTTCTTCGCCGGCGGCAGCCATCGGCGCCATCAGGAATTTCAGGTCTTCCTGGGTGTAGCCGAACGCCTGCTGGCGATCAAGCAGCGACGGCACGGCTTTTTCGCCCTGCGCCGGCGCCGACACGGCAGCATTGTGCGCGCCATAGCGGGCGCGGTTGTGCGCCAGCTGGCTTTCGCTGAGCTTGATTTCGTTGAGCTTGATGCGCACCGCGTTGATCCAGGCTTTATACGGCTTGGCGTTGGCGTACGTGTCTTTCAATTCCTTGTCGTCGATGATGCGGCCCGCTTCCAGGTCGATCAGGAACATCTTGCCTGGCTGCAGGCGCCATTTCTGGATGATCTTCGATTCCGGGATCGGCAGCACGCCCGATTCCGACGCCATCACCACCAGGTCGTCGTCGGTCACGATGTAGCGGGCCGGACGCAGACCGTTGCGGTCCAGCGTGCCGCCGATGTAGCGGCCGTCGGTGAACGCCATGGCGGCCGGACCGTCCCATGGTTCCATCATGGCCGCATGATATTCGTAGAACGCGCGGCGATTGTCGTCCATCGTGCCGTGATTTTCCCACGCTTCCGGGATCATCATCATCATGGCCTGGGCCAGCGGATAACCGGCCATCAGCAGCAGTTCCAGCGCGTTGTCGAAGCAGGCGGTATCGGACTGGCCTTCGTAGATCAGCGGGAACAGCTTTTGCAGGTCGTCGCCCAGCACGGCCGATTTCATCACGCCTTCGCGCGCGCGCATCCAGTTGAAGTTGCCTTTGACGGTGTTGATTTCGCCGTTGTGGGCGATCAGGCGGTACGGGTGGGCCAGCGGCCACTCAGGGAAGGTATTGGTGGAGAAGCGTTGGTGCACCAGCGCCAGCGCCGAGACGCAGCGGGCATCTTGCAAATCCTTGTAGTACACGCCCACCTGGTCGGCCAGCAGCAAGCCCTTGTACACGATGGTCCGGGCCGACATCGACGTGACAAAGAATTCCTTGCCATGGATCAGGTTCAATGCCTGGATCGCGTGGCCCGACGATTTGCGGATCACATACAGTTTGCGCTCGAGCGCGTCGGTCACCATGATGTCGGCGCCGCGGCCGATGAAGATCTGGCGGATGACCGGTTCCTTGTCGCGCACGGCGGGCGACATCGGCATGTCGATATCGACCGGCACGTTGCGCCAGCCCAGCAAGACCTGGCCTTCGGCGCGCACGGCGCGCTCGATTTCCTGCTCGCAGGCGATGCGCGACGCGTTTTCCTTCGGCAGGAACACCATGCCCACGCCGTACTCGCCCGGTGGCGGCAGTTCCACACCTTGCTTGGCCATCTCGTCGCGGTAGTACTGGTCCGGGATCTGGATCAGGATGCCGGCGCCGTCGCCCATCAGCGGGTCGGCACCGACCGCGCCGCGGTGGTCGATGTTTTTCAGGATTAACAGGCCTTGTTCGACAATGGAGTGGCTTTTATTGCCCTTGATGTGGGCGACGAATCCGACGCCGCAGGCGTCGTGTTCATTGGATGGATCGTACAGACCTTGGGCTTTCATGATGCTCTCCACTGGCAGATTGGCTATGAGAATGCAGAGTAGAGCAATACCATACAAAAAACAATGATAATAAATAGGGTCGGAGTCGAATTAAAAATCGAAATATCGCGATAATTTTTAATTAGTGACAGAGTGATTCGG
>JBEVMD010000149.1:0-9049 GCA_040508835.1 Duganella sp.
GCGCCAGCACCAGCACCAGCGCCAGCACCAGCAGCAGCACCAGCAGCGCCTGCGCCGGCATCATCCGGCCCCGTCAGCCCGGCCCGGGCCGCGATCAATGCCGCGCTGGAAGCGGCGCGGGCGGCCTCGCGCCCCGGTGGCCGTCCACCGCCGTCGACGTCGGTGCCAACGCCTGCGCCAGCACCCTCGGCCGCGGCGCCAGCCACTACACCGGCGGCAGCGCCAGCGCAGTCGCCCGGCGCCTACGGTACCCCGGTAACGGTGACGCCGGCGCGTCCCGCGCCATGGGACGACCTGCCGCCAGCGGCCGCCGCCGACGGCGGCGCCGCCGTGCTGGAGGCGCCCGTGCGCCAGGCCGCGCCGGCCGTGCAGCCAGCCGTGTCACCGCCACCGGCTGCTCCGCAGTACGCGGCGTCGCCGGCAGCGGACGACGACGTGCCGTCGTGGGTCACGGAGTTTTCCGATGACAGCGCCGTTGCTGGCCCTTCGTCGGCGCCATCGTTCAACCCGTCGTCCGCCCCGGCCCATGGTCAGGCCCAGGCGTCGCAGGGCTATGGCGACGAGCAGTCGATTGCCATGCCGGCGCGCGCCGCGCCCGGTCCGGCCAAGGCGCCGGATGCCTACACGATCACGCCCGTGCCCGAGCTGGACTGGGACGGCAACTGGCCGGCCGTGGCGGCGCTGCTGCCGCTGCGCGGCGTCGCCCAGCAGCTGGCCATGCAGGCCGAGATGACCGGTTGCGCCATGGATGGCAATGCCACCGTATTCAAGCTCCGCGTGCCGATCGAAACCTGGCGCACGCAAGGCAATATCGACAAGCTGACGGCTGCGCTGTCCGAACGTTTCGGGCGCGCGGTGCGCGTCGATACCGAACTGGGCGCCGTCTGGTACACGGCCAGCGCCGAGGCGCAGGCGTTCCGCGCCGCGTGCCAGAAGGCGGCCGAAGACACCGTTGCCAACGATCCCTTTGTCAACAACCTGATCCGCGACTTCGATGCGTGGGTGGTGCCCGGTTCCATCGTGCCGCCCCCGCAGCAAGCAGCAGGCTGATCACCCCTTATTATTTCAACACGGAGAAACCCATCATGATGAAGAACCAACTGGCAGGCTTGATGAAGCAAGCGCAAACCATGCAGGACAATATGAAAAAAGCGCAGGACGCGCTGGCCCTGGTGGAAGTGGAAGGCCAGTCTGGCGCCGGCCTGGTCAAGGTCGTGATGACCTGCAAGAACGACGTCAAGCGCGTATCGATCGATCCTTCGCTGCTGGCCGACGACAAGGACATGCTGGAAGACCTGGTGGCCGCCGCCTTCAACGACGCCGTGCGCAAGGCGGAAGCGACTTCGGCCGAAAAAATGAGCGGCATGACCGCCGGCCTCAACATCCCGGGTTTGCCGGCCGGCTTCAAGATGCCGTTCTAAGGACGGCGTCTTCCGAGCATGTCCAAGTCGCTGGAATTCCTTACCGAAGCGCTGCGCCGTTTGCCCGGCGTGGGCCCCAAGTCGGCGCAGCGGATCGCGTTCCACCTGCTGCAGCACGACCGCGAAGGCGCGGACATGCTCTCGCGCGCATTGCACCAGGCCGTCAACGCCGTGAACCACTGCGCGCTGTGTAACACCTTTACCGAAGAAGAAATCTGCGATCTGTGCGTGGACGACAAGCGCGACCGCCGCCTGCTGTGCGTGGTCGAAACGCCTGCCGACCAGCTCATGATCGAACAGACGCTGACCTACAAGGGCCTGTACTTTGTGCTGATGGGCCGGCTCTCGCCGCTCGACGGCATCGGCCCCAAGGACATACACCTGGAAAAACTGGTGGCCCGCGCCGCCGACGGCCTGGTCACGGAAGTGGTGCTGGCCACCAATTTCACCAACGAAGGCGAAGCCACTGCCCACTACATCAGCGAGATGCTCAAGGCGCGCGGATTGCAGGTGAGCCGGCTGGCGCGCGGCGTGCCCGTGGGCGGCGAACTCGAATACGTGGACGCCGGCACCATCGCCCGCGCCATGCTGGACCGCAGGGCGACATGACCGACACCCCCAATGGCAACACCGCCGGCCATGCCAGCGGCAGTGTGACCGGCCAGACGGCGCTGCCGCTGGCCGGCATCAAGGTGCTGGAACTGGGCACGCTGATCGCGGGACCTTTTTGCGGGCGCATGCTGGCCGAGTTCGGCGCCGAGGTGATCAAGGTCGAGGCGCCCGGCGACGGCGACCCGATCCGCAAATGGCGCGTGCTCAAGGACGGCACGTCGCTGTGGTGGTCGGTCCAGGCGCGCAACAAGAAATCGCTCACGCTCAACATGAAAGATGCGCGCGGCCGCGCCGTGGCGCGCCAGCTGGCGCTGGAAGCGGACATCATCGTCGAGAACTACCGGCCCGGCGTACTGGAAAAGTGGGAGCTCGGCTACGAGCAATTAAAAGCCGTCAATCCCGCCACCATCATGGTGCGCCTGTCCGGCTTTGGCCAGACCGGCCCCATGAAGGATTTGCCGGGCTTTGGCGCCATCGGCGAGTCGATGGGCGGCCTGCGCTACGTGTCCGGCCATCCGGACCGCCCGCCCGTGCGCGTGGGCGTGTCGATCGGCGACTCGGTGGCCGCGCTGCACGGCGTGATCGGCGCCATGATGGCGCTGCGCCACCGCGACGTCACGGGCGGGAAGTGCAAGGGAGAGGGCCAGATGGTGGACGTGGCCCTGTACGAATCCGTGTTCAACCTGATGGAGTCGCTGGTGCCCGAGTTCGACCACGCGGGCGTGGTGCGCGAGCGTACCGGCGGCGCGCTGCCCGGCATCGTGCCATCGAATACCTACACCACGCGCGACGGCGAGAACATCGTCATTGCCGGCAATGGCGACGCCATTTTCAAGCGCCTGATGCTGGCCATGGGCCGCATCGACCTGGCCGGCGACGCGGAACTGGCACGCAACGACGGCCGCGTGCGGCGCACGGAGGACATCGACGCCGCCATCCAGGCCTGGTGCGATGGCCGCGACATCGACAGCGCGCTGGCGGTGCTGAAAGCGGCCGACGTTCCGGCCGGCAAAATCTACTCGGTGCGCGACATGATGACCGACCCGCAATTCCTGGCGCGCCAGATGTTCGAACAGCACCAGTTTGCCGACGGCACGCCGATCAAGCTGCCGGCGATCTCGCCCAAGCTGTCGGCCACGCCGGGCCGCACGCAGTGGATCGGGCCCACGCTGGGGCAGCATAACGACGAGGTGCTGCGTTCGCTCGGGTATGACGAGGCGGCGATTGCAGGCTTGCGGCAAGACGGGGTGGTTTAGCGGAACGGGCCAGCGGGCGGGCATACAGCAGCTCCACGGTCACCTGCCGGCCCGCATGATCGTCCCGGAAATCGCACGCTGCCGCGCCATGCGGCAGGCGGGCATCGAATACCACCGCGCGGTTTTGCCGGTACCCGATGTAACGCTCGCCGATATGCAGGCCGCCACCGCGCGGATCGCGGTTGGCGTCGTCGGGCGTAAGCCATAGCAGGACCTTGACGGCGGCGATGCCGGCGCGTAGCGGTGCGCGTGCGCGCGGCGCCAGCGACCTGGTGGCCCGTAGCTGCAGCAGCGTATGGCCTTGCGGTTGCAGCGCCTGCGCCAATTGCACCAGCAGCGGACAGTTGAAGCCGCTCTCGTAACGCGCTGCCAGCAGGCCGTCGCCCCGGTCCAGCCATACCGTCGACTGCAGGCAGAAGCGCTGCAACTCGCTCAGCGCCTCGGCCGACAGCAACCGGTCGACGACTGCCACGCCGTTGCCATGACCGGCCCAGCGCCGGCGCAGCAGTTGCGCCACGCACGGCGTGGGCCGCAGGTGGACGATCCGTTGATAGACGTCGTCCAGGTCGTCGTGCGCCACCGCGCTCAGCGCCGGGTACAAGTCCGGCTGCACGGCCTGCAAGCGCGCTGCCAGACGGCGATAGCGCGCGATGAGGTCGATGAATGCGTCGCCCAGCACCCCCAGCCCGAACAGGTACTCGAACTGCTGCGCATCGTGGCGCAGCTGCGCCACCGATATGCAGGCATGGTGCGGCGCCAGTGCGCGTGCGGCCACGGTACCGGGGTACCAGCGGCTGCCGCGCCGCAACGCCGTGTGCATGGCGTCGTAGCGTGCCGCCAGCTGGTGGCAGCCGTCGCGGTCGGCCAGGCGCGACAGTGCGGACAGCGCCGCGAGCGCGTGCGCCGGATCGTCGGCATAGTGTCCATGCCAGCGTACGAACGCCTCGTCGAAGCGGTCGCGTTCGACCAGGGCACGGGCGCGATGGTAGCGTTCGAAGACCGCAGGCGTGTGATGGTTGCACGCGATGAGACTGTGCGTTTGGCGTTCGCGCGCTGCGAGCGCATTTGCTTGATCACGCTCTGCGAGCGCTTTGGCGCAGTGGTCGCGCATGGCGGCGTTCCTTCCCCGGTGTCGTGGATGCACCATCGTAGGCCCGGGCGCGCGGCGCGCAGTGGCCGGCGTCAATCCGGCGCGGGGAACTAAACCGGCTGCTGCTGGTCAGGAAACCGCCGGCAGTGCCGGCGTGGCGGCCATGGAAGGCAGCGGCTGCCCGGCCAGCATGGCGCCGATGGCTTCCGGCGGCGACGGCCGGCCCAGGTGGTAGCCCTGCACCATGTCGCAACCGTATTGCTCCAGCAGCAGCAGTTGCTCGGCGGTTTCCACGCCTTCGGCCACCACTGCCATCTTGAGGCCGTGCGCCATGGCGATGATGGCGCGCGTGATGGCGGCGTTTTCGGAATCCTGCGGCAGGCCGCTGATAAAACTCTTGTCGATCTTCAGCGCCCGGACGTCGAAGCGTTTCAGATAATTCATCGACGAGTAGCCGGTGCCGAAGTCGTCGATGGACAGGTACACGCCGATGCCGCGCAACTGTTCCAGCGTGACCATGGTGGCGCGGGCGTCATCCATCAGCGTGCCCTCGGTCAGTTCCAGTTCCAGCAGGTGGGGAGGCAGGCCCGTGTCGTTCAGCGCGGAGAGGACGATCTGGGCCAGGTTTTCGTCCTTGAACTGCTTGGCCGACAGGTTCACGGCCACCCGCACCGGGCGCTGTCCCGTCTGCTGCCCGAGCGCATGCCACGCCACGGCCTGGCGGCACGCGGTGCGCAGCACCCATTCGCCGATCGGCACGATCAGGCCGGTTTCCTCGGCCAGCGGGATGAACTCGGTGGGCGAGATGACGCCGCTGTCCGGGTGGCGCCAGCGCACCAGCGCCTCCACACCCACGACCTGGGCGCTGGCCACGGCGATCTGCGGTTGATAGAGCAGGTACAGCTCGTCGTTCTGCAAGGCCTTGCGCAAGCCGACTTCGAGCTTGACGTGGCTCATGATCTGCATGGTCAGCGATGAGCTGTACAGCTTGGCGTTGTTCTTGCCGCAGCTCTTGGCGTGGTACATGGCCGTGTCCGCAAACTTGAGCAGCGAGTTGCAGTCCTCGCCGTCTTCCGGATACAGCGAGATGCCGATGCTGGCCGTCACGAAAATCTCGTTGGCCCCCAGCTGGAACGGCCGCCGCATCGCTTCCTTCACCCGGTGCGCCACGTTGAGCGCGTTTTCCACGCGGTCCAGGTCGGGGATCAGGATCGTGAATTCGTCGCCGCCCAGCCGCGCCAGATTGCTGATGCCCACCTCGGTGCGCGATACCAGGTCGCTGGGCCGCGTGGTTTCGCGCAACCGTTCCGACACCGCCATCAGCAGGTGGTCGCCCACGTCGTGGCCCAGGGTGTCGTTGATGCGCTTGAAGGCGTCGAGGTCCATGAACAGCACCGCGAACTTCTTGTTGCCCATCTTGGCGCGCTGCAGCTCGCGCTCGAGCGTCTCCAGGAAGGCCTGGCGGTTCGGGATGCCGGTCAGGCTGTCGCAGTAGGCCAGGCGGCGGATCTGTTCCTCGGTGCGCTTGCGTTCGCTGATGTCGCGCACCAGGCCCAGCACTTCGTCGGGGCCGGTGGCCACCAGGCGCGCTTCGAAATGGCGCACCGGCGGCGCCACCGCGTGCTCGCCGTGGCGCGGGCGCATGGCCGCCAGGGTGCCGGGCAAGGGCAGTTCGTAGTCGAGCGAGCGGATGCGCTGGGTGTCGAGCACCGCGTGCACGGCTTCGTGCATGCGGCGGGCGATGTCTTCGGGCAGCACGTCGTTCAGGTGGCGGCCCACGCAGATGTCGCTGGAAAAAACGTCGCTGGCCTCGTGGCCCTGCTCGTAGTCGAGGTAGTAGCCGTCCTGGTTCATGCGGAAAAACGTGTCCGGTATCGCTGCCAGCACGGCGCGGTGATGGGCGTCGGCAATGCGCAGGCGGGTGATGGCGTCGCTGGCGCGCAGCACGTACAGCACGCGGTGGCCGAGGATGGGCCAGTTGATCGGCTTGGAGACAAAATCGGTGGCGCCCGCTTCATAGGCTTGCGTGACCGAGGCCAGCTCGTCGCCGCCGGTGACCATGATGATGGGCGTGACGGCATGGGTTTCCAGGCGGCGGATTTCGCGGCACACGGCAAAGCCGTCCATGCCCGGCATTTCGACGTCCAGCAGCACCAGGTCGGGCGCCACCTCCTGGTAGCGCGCCAGCGCCTGCACGCCGTCGCCGGCTTCCACCGCGTCGAGCCCGACCTGGGACAGCATTTCCAGCATCAGCAGGCGCATCACGGGATCGTCGTCGGCCACCAGCACCAGGCCACGTTGGCGGGTTGGGGGAGTTGCCATATCAGGTTTCCTTTTCCAGCAGTGCTCCCAATGCCTGCCGTGCGGCCTGGAAAGAACGGTCCATATCGGCCAACAGGTCGGCGGCGCCGGCGGTGGTGTTGTTGCGTCCCAGCTGTTCCAGCTCCTTGCAGCGCTGCGCCAGCGCCATGGCGCCCACGTTGGCGCTGCTGCTCTTGAGGCTGTGCGCGGTCTTGCGCAGCTGGTCGGCGTCGCAGCCGGCAATGGCCGCGCGCAGCGCCTGCAGGTGCGCGGGCGTATCGGCCAGCCAGGCGTGCAGCACGCGTTCGACCAGGGCGTCGCCGTGGCTGGCGCTGAGCGCGCGGATGTTTTGCAATGCCTGCAGGTTGATCGGCGATTCGGGCGCCGTGGCAGCGGCGGGCGCGGGCGGCGGGGGCGCATCGTCGGCCTGCGGCGCGAGACGGGGCAGGGTGATCCAGCGGCCGATGGTCTGGCCCAGCGCCTGCTGGGTGAACGGCTTGCTCAGGTAGTCGTCCATGCCGGCCGCCAGGCACGATTCGCGGTCGCCCTGCAGCGCGTTGGCGGTGATGGCAATGATCGGCAAGCTGCGCGCGCGCCCGTGCTGCTGTTCGTGGCGGCGGATCTCGGTGGTGGCTGCAAAGCCGTCCATGACCGGCATCTGGCAATCCATCAGCACCAGGTCGAAATCGCCCGACTGCAAGGTATGCAGCGCTTCCTGGCCGTTGCAGGCGCGGCTGACGTCGAGCCCCAGGCTTTCCAGCATGGCGCTGGCCACTTCCACGTTGACCGGGTTGTCCTCGGCCAGCAGCACCTTGCGGCCCTTGCGCGGGCGGGCCTGCGGCGGCGGCGGCGGCAATTGCGCCAGGGGCGCGGCGCCGGCCAGCGCGGTGTGGGGCGGCGCTACCGGGGCCACGGCGGGCGTGAGTGCGGGGATCACGGGCGGCAGCCGCGCAGGCGCCGCCGGCATCGCAGCGCGCGCCTGGGCAAACAGGCAGTGATGGAGGTCGCATTCGCGCGGCGGCTTGATCAGCTGGAAGGCGACCCCGGCGGCGCGCTGCTGTACGCTGTCGGCTGCGTTGCGCTCGGTGCTCAGCAGGATGATGCGCGCGCCGGACAGCTCGGGTTCGGCATGGATGGCAGCCGCCAGCGCCAGGCCGCTGGTGCGCGTCAGTTCCATGTCGAGCACGACCGCGTCGTACGGTTGGCCATCGTCGACCGCCTGGCGCAGCAATGGCAGGCAGGCGGTGGCGGTGCTGGCGGTGCTGACGACGCGCCAGCTCGCCAGCAGGCGCTCCAGCTCGCCCAAGCTGAGGGGGGTTTCATCGACAATCAAGGTACGGATTCCGTGGGAGGTATGGATGGGGTCGTCGGCATCGACGCGCGGCTTGTCGAAATTTACGGCAAACCAGAAAATCGACCCTTGCGTTAACGCATGATCGACGCCGATCGTGCCGCCCATCAGCTCCACCAGCTGCTTGGAAATCGCCAGGCCCAGGCCGGTGCCGCCGTGCTTGCGCGTGGTGGAACCGTCGGCCTGCGAGAACGAGTCGAAGATGCGCGAGCGCGCTTCGCTGGACACGCCGATGCCGGTGTCGTGCACTTCGAAACGCAGCCGCACGCTCAGGCCGTCCTCCTCGCTGACGGCCACCTTCAGCGTGATTTCGCCGCTGTCGGTAAACTTGATGGCGTTGCCCAGCAGGTTGAAGATCACCTGCCGCAAGCGGTTGGGGTCGCCACTGATGGCGACCGGGATATCGTTGGCGATGCGCAGTTCCAAGTGCAGGCCCTTGGCGTGCGCCTGCGGCGAGAACACGTTGTCGATGTCGTCGAGCAGGTCGCGGAAATTGAACTGGATGTATTCGACCGTGAGCTTGCCGGCCTCGATCTTGGAAAAATCGAGGATGTCGTTGATGATCACCAGCAGGTGTTCGCCGGACCGCTTGACCATGCTGGTGTAATGCCGTTGCTGGTCCGACAGGCGCGTGGCCAGCAGCAGTTCCGTCATGCCTAGCACGCCGTTCATCGGGGTGCGGATCTCGTGGCTCATGGTGGCGAGAAACGCGCTTTTTGCCTGGCTGGCGGCCTCGGCCGCGTTCTTGGCTTTTTCCAGCTGCTCGGTGCGCACGCCCACCTGGCGCTCGAGCTGGTCGCGGTACTGCGCCAGCGCGCCGTCGCGCGCTTCCACTTGCGCCAGCATGTCGTTGAAACTGTCGATCAGCGCACCGAGGTCGTCGCCGCGCTGGTGCAGGATGCGCTCGGTGGGCTGGCCGCGGCTGACCTGCTGCGCGGCCGCGATCAGCCGCGCAACCGGTTCGGTCACGCTGCCGCGCGAGCGGGCCGCGAACAGCAGCGCCGTCATGAACGCCAGT
>JBEVMD010000201.1:0-6081 GCA_040508835.1 Duganella sp.
ACGTGCGCACGACCGTCATCGCTCCCGCCCCGTACGACACGGCCATTACCCGCTTTAACGACGGCAAGGTCGATGGCGCCGGCCGCTACTGGATCGGCACCATCTACGAGCCGCGTGACCAGCCGGCTGCCGACATGTATGTGCTGGAACGCGGTGCGCTGCGCCGCGCCTGGTCGGGCGGCATGACCAATTCCAACGGCCTGGCTTTCAGCCCGGACCAGCAAACCATGTACCACGCCGACACCAGCGCCCACCTGCTGCGCCAGTTCGATTACGATGTAGACACGGGTACGGTCGGCAACGAGCGCGTGCTGCAGCAGTTTTCCAGCGACAAGGCCAACAACTACGGCGGCCGTCCGGACGGCGGCGCGGTCGACAGCGAAGGCAATTACTGGAGCGCGCTGTTCGAAGGCGCGCGCATCGTCAAGCTGTCGCCGCAGGGCGAGATCCTGGCGGAAATTCCGCTGCCCGTGCGCTGCCCCACCATGGTGGCGTTTGGCGGACCGAACCTGCGCACGCTGTATATCACCAGCGCTGGCGCCCGTCCGGCCGCAGAACTGGCACAATACCCGTTCAGCGGCAAACTGCTGGCCCTGCAAGTAGATGTGGCCGGCCGTCCGGAACCTGCGTACCAACAATGAACCGGCAGTTATGTAGTAAATTTACTTGATTTTCATGTTTTAGCGTAGTAAATTTACAGAACGTACTGCCCCATTCCTTCAAGCATTCCTAAACTTTCATACACTATGGCTCTTACCGATTTTGATCTGGTTCTGTTCGGCGGCAGCGGCGACCTGGCAATGCGCAAACTGCTGCCCGCGATGTACGCGCGCGATGTTGCCAACGACCTGCCCGCCACTGCCCGCATCATTTGCGTGGGCCGTGCCGAGGCCAGCCAGGAAGAGTTCCTGAACACCGTCGAGACCACCTCGAAGCCGCTGATCAAGTCGCCGGCCGTCTCGCCTGCCGCCTGGAGCCGCTTTACCGCGCGCATCGTGTACGTGTCGCTCAACGCCACCGATCCCGGCTCCTATGCGCCGCTGGTGGCAGCGCTGCGCCAGGATACCGCGATCACCCGCGTGTACTACCTGGCCACGCCGCCGGCCATCTTTGCCCTGATCTGCGACAGCCTCAAGGAAAACGGCCTGGTCACGCCCAATTCGCGCGTGGTGCTGGAAAAGCCGCTGGGCCGCGACCTGGCCTCGGCCAAGCAGATCAATGCCGAAGTGGGCAAGGTGTTCGAGGAATCGCAGATCTACCGGATCGACCACTACCTGGGCAAGGAGACCGTGCAGAACCTGATGGCGCTGCGCTTCGGTAACATCCTGTTCGAACCGCTGTGGCGCCGCGAATGGATTTCCGACGTCCAGATCACGATTGCCGAAAAACTGGGCGTGGGCAACCGCATGGGGTATTACGACACGTCGGGCGCGCTGCGCGACATGCTGCAAAACCACCTGCTGCAACTGCTGTGCATTGTGGCCATGGAGCCGCCCACGTCGATCGCGCCGGACGCCGTGCGCGACGCCAAGCTGCAGGTGCTGCGCTCGCTGAAAAAATTCACGCCAACCACGCTGGCGCAAAACATCGTGCGCGGCCAGTACCGTTCGGGGCACGTGGACGGCAAGGCCGTACCGAGCTATCGCGACGAACCCGATGCGCCGGAACACTCGCGCACCGAAACCTTTGTCGCCATGAAGGCCGAGATCGACACCTGGCGCTGGGCCGGCGTGCCGTTCTACCTGCGCACCGGCAAGCGCATGGCCGACAGCCTGGCCGAGATCGTCGTGCGCTTCAAGCAGATTCCGCACTCGATCTTTGCCCAGCCCACCAGCAGCTTCCAGCCCAATTCGCTGGTGATCCGTTTGCAACCGGACGAAGGCCTGCGCATGAACCTGATGGCCAAGACCCCGGGCGACGGCATGCGCCTGAAGCAAGCCGAGCTGGAACTGGACTTCCGCGAACAGTTCAAGGCCCCGCGCATGGAAGCGTACGAGCGCCTGTTGCTCGACGTGCTGCGCGGCCAGCTGACGCTGTTCATGCGCGGCGACGAGCTGGAAGCGGCCTGGGAATGGGTCGAACCGATTCTCGACAACTGGGAAGCGGACGACAGCTACCCGGTGCCGTACTCCGCCGGCACCTGGGGCCCTGCCGCCTCGTCCGCCCTGATCAGCCGCGAAGGCTTGCAGTGGCGCGAAGAAGCGCTCCCCGAGGATTGATCGTCAATGCTGCTCGACTCCATCCGCACCCAGCTCGACTCGCTCTCCAAATCGGAGCGCAAGGTGGCGCTGGCCGTGCTCGACCATCCCGGCCAGACGGTCAGCCAGAACATCACGGCGCTGGCCAAGAGCGCGCAGGTGTCCGAGCCGACCGTGGTGCGCTTTTGCCGCACGCTCGGTTACGATGGCTGGCACGAGTTCAAGCTCAAGCTGGCGCAGGGCCTGGCATTGGCCCTGCCCGGCCTGAACGAGCAGCCGACCCAGGACGACCTCGCGGCCGACCTGGTCAACAAAATCTGCAGCCGCTCCATCAACACCCTGCTCGACCTGCGCAACAACCTCGACCCGGAGGCGATCCAGAAGGCGCTCGACATCCTGTCCAAAGCCAACAAGATCGAGTTTTACGGCCAGGGCACGTCGGGCATCGTGGCGGCCGACGCCCAGCACAAGTTTTTCCGCTCGGGCGTGCCCACGGTGGCGTACGCCGATCCGCACATCCACAGCATTGCCGCCGCCCTGCTGCGCGCGGGCGACGCGGTCGTGGCAATTTCCCAGCGCGGCAACAGCCCGTCGCTGGTGCGTTCCGTCAAGCTGGCGCGGCGCGGCGGCGCCGATGTGATCGCGCTGGCGCCGTCGGGCACGCCGCTGGCCGACCTGGCCACGGTGCTGATCCCGATCGACCTGATCTTCAATATCGACCCGTACACGCCGATCTCGGCGCGCCTGGCCTACCTGGTGGTGATCGACGTGCTGGCCGTGGGCCTGGCCTTGCAGCGCGGCCCCGACTTCCGCAAGAAAATGCAGAACGCCCAGAAAGCCTTGCAGGAGTTCGACCTGCAGTTCGATTCCTTCATCGGCTGACGTGTAAATCCCACAAGACTGTCGGCTTGGCCGCGACCGTGTGCCACCGCACATGGCGGCTGTTGCCTTCCCGTCTATACTGGCCCTGTGCTACAGTGTGATTGATTTCGCTGACGCAACGTTTGCGTATCGCATAGATCAGTCCGTTCGTGGCGCCGCGCCGCGTGAAAGCACACATGACCATTACCTCCTCCCCTGTCGCCCAGCGTATTCCCCTGCTCCCCACCGGCGTACCCGGCTTCGACCAGATCCTGGGCGGCGGCTTTCCGGCCCACAGCCTGTACCTGATCCAGGGACTGGCCGGCAGCGGTAAGACCACGCTGGCGTGCCAGATCGGTTTTCATCATGCCACGCAGGGCAAGAAGGTGCTGATCCTGACCCTGATTGCCGAAACCCACGGCAAGATGATGAATCACCTGAGCAATTTTTCCTTTTTCGACGAGCACCTGGTGGGCGAGCGCATCGTCTTCATCGGCGCTTATGCCGACCTGCTCAAGGGCGGCTTGCGGGCGCTGCTCAAATCGATTGCCGCCACGCTGGCCGAGCAGCAGGCCGACATCATGATCATCGACGGCTTCCGCAGCGTGCGCGAAGCCACCAGGTCGGACGTGGCACTGTCCGAATTCATGCTGTCGCTCAATTCGCTGGTGGCCACCATGGGCTGCACCACGTTTCTGCTGTCGCCCACCGAAGGCAACGTGGCCGACTCGGAAAACACGCTGGTCGACGGCTTGATCGAGCTGAGCCAGTATGAAGAAGGCTTGCAGCTGATCCGCGAAATCAAGGTGTTCAAACTGCGCGGCAGCAAGCACCTGCTGGGCCGCCACGTGTGCGAAGTGGGCGCCGACGGCGTGGCCATCTACCCGCGCCTGGAAGCGCTGAGCACGTACACGCGGGCCATTCCCGCTGTGTCGCGCGAGCGGCTCGGCTTTGGCATACCGGGCTGGGATGCGCTCACGCGCGGCGGCGTGGCGCGCGGCTCCACCACCGCCCTGCTGGGCAATCCGGGCGTGGGCAAGACCCTGATGGGCATGCATTTCATCCACGAAGGCCTGCGCCGTGGCGAGCAGTGCCTGATCGTGGGGTTTTACGAGTCGCCAGACGGCCTGCTGGAAAAGGCCCGCAGCGTGGGAATGGACTTCCGCAGCTATTTCGAGACGGGCGCCCTGCAAATCATCTGGCATCCGCCGCTGGAAGTGCTGGTCGACAGCCTGGCCCAGCAAACGCTGCGCAATGTCGAGCAGCGCGGCGTCTCGCGCCTGTTCGTGGACGGGCTCGATGGCCTGCGCGAGATCGTCATCCATGCCGGGCGCTCGCGCTCGTTCCTGGCCGCGTTCGTCAACGAGCTGCGCTGCCGTAACGTCACCACCTTTTTCACCCAGGAACTGGCGTATTTCGGCCAGACGCCGGGTAGCGAGATCGCTGCATCGATGCTGTTCGAGAATATCATCCTGCTGCGCTATGTGGACGTCAACGGCGTCAACCGCCGCCAGATCGGCGTGCTTAAGCTGCGCGAAAACGGTTACGACGCGGCCAACCACATCCTCGTCATTTCGGACGAAGGCATGTCGATCGAGGAAGCCGTGACCGGCTCCGTCGCACCCACGCCATCCTTCAGCGAGAGCCAATGAACCACCATCCGGACCATCAGGACGTCCATCAGGACGCGCACCCGGGTGGCAAGCTGATCCTGGTGGTGGATGACGAGTTCGACGTCCTGTCGGCGTACACGATGCTGTTCGAATACCGCGGCTACCGCGTGCGCACGGCCGCCAATGGCGAACAGGCGCTGGCCGCTGCTGCCGTCGAACGCCCCGACATCGTGGTCTCGGACTACATGATGCCGGTAATGGACGGCGCCCAGCTGTGCCTGCTGTGGAGTACCGATCCCGACTTGCGCAAGGTCCCCTTCATCCTGTGCAGCGCCGGCCTGCTGCGGCGCGACCAAGCGCTGCCGTACGACGCCTTTTTCCGCAAGCCGGTACCGTTCGAACTGCTGCTCGACACCATCGCCCGCCTGATCGCCGAATTCGAAGCGCGCTGAGCATTCATGGTCCGCGCCACGCCGCCCGGTCCAATTGGATGCGTTGGCTTTCTGATTTGCCCACGCTTGAGTACAATAAGTCCATCCTTCACTCGGGCAGCGCCATGAACCAACTCGAACAACTCAAGCAATTTACCACCGTGGTCGCCGACACCGGCGATTTCCAGTCGATCCAGGCCTACACCCCGCGCGACGCCACCACCAACCCGTCGCTGATCCTCAAGGCCGTGCAGAAGGACGAGTACAAGCCGCTGCTGGAAAAAGCCGTGCGCGATAACCTCGACCGCTCGACCTCGGACACCATCGACCACTTGCTGGTGGCGTTCGGCAAGCAGATCCTGCGCGTGATCCCGGGCCGCGTGTCCACCGAAATCGACGCCGGCCTGTCGTTCGACGCCGAGGGTTCGGTGGCCAAGGGCCGCGAACTGATCAAGCTGTACGAAGCGGCCGGCGTCGACCGCGAGCGCGTGCTGATCAAGATGGCTGCCACCTGGGAAGGCGTGCGCGCTGCCGAAGTGCTGGAAAAAGAAGGTATCCACTGCAATATGACGCTGCTGTTCTCGCTGGGCCAGGCAATTGCCTGCGCCGAAGCGGGCGCGCAACTGATTTCGCCGTTCGTGGGCCGCATCTACGACTGGTACAAGAAATCGACCGGCATCGCCTACGAACCGGCCGAAGACCCGGGCGTGCAATCGGTCAAGCGCATCTATAACTACTACCGCAAGTTCGGTTACAAGACCGAAGTGATGGGCGCGAGCTTCCGCAGCACGGGCCAGATCCTGGAACTGGCCGGTTGCGACCTGCTCACCATCAGCCCCGACCTGCTGCAGCAGCTGGCCGATACGGAAGGCACGGTGGAACGCAAGCTCAGCGCCGACAACGCGCCATCGGCCGGCATCATGAAGATGACCCAGGACGAGAAGAAATTCCGCTTCCAGCTCAACGAAGATCAGATGG
>JBEVMD010000236.1:0-2875 GCA_040508835.1 Duganella sp.
CGCCAGCGCTGTCCGCGACGCCAGCGACGCCAGCGAGGTACGCGACGCCAGCGACGCCCGCGCGGCGGCAACGGCTGCGCCGGCCGGGCGACGCCTAGCCGCACGGGCCGGCGGGCGGCGTGGCAGACCGCTAGCCGGCGGCCCCGGGCGGCGTCACGGCCGCGTTCAGCAGCGAGAGGTACGCGGCAAACGCGCCGTGCAGGTCGTCCACGCGCTGGTAGACGGCGGCGTCGCGCACCTTGGCGGCCAGGCGTTCGGTGGCGGCAACAATGCTGTGCGGCGAAGCGCCGCTGCGCCCGTCGAGCGCGGTGGCCTGCTCGCGCACGTCGGTCAGGAACTGGCGGATCAGGGCATGGTTGCGCCGGTTCCAGGCAGCAGGGGTGGCCAGCCACCCCCCAACCTCGTGTTCGAGGGCGCAGATGGCAAGAAACAGGCGCTCGCGCGCCGCACCGAGCTCGTGGCGCGGAGCGTGGTCGGGATCGGGGAATGCAGGGCAATGTTCCATACGCGTCAAACCAGATACCAGGACGATGTCGTTAAGGGTTAAGGTCCAGGGTTAATGACCAGGGTTAAGGGCCAGCGTGAGGCACAGGCGGGGGTGCGCCTGCCGCTGACTGCCATGATCCGTACTGGACAATATTGGCGGTATAGGCTGCGAGATTGAGATTCAGTAGGAAGGTTCCGACACGGAAGCCGCGCTGCCGGTGCGGTGTATCTGCCACAAGCGATCACGACAGCAAATACCCGGTAGCGAAAGTAGTAAAATCGCACGTTCATTACTCCCCATAGCGAGCTTCCCTTGTCAGACAGTCCCCCGGTACGCGCCTTCCAGGTCCTGGCTTTCCTGCGCCGGCGCCTGGACACGCGCGCCGACGGCGACCAGGACCTGCAGCGCTGGCGCGGCCGGCTGCTCGACGGCCTGTGCGCGGCGGCGTTCTGGCTCGGCCTGTTCGCCATGCTGCCCAGCATGTGGGGCAGCGTGCAGCAGGGGCATTGGCCGCTGGTGGCCGCCGACATCGTGGCCGTCACCGGCGTGGGCTGGCTCAATTTCCGGCGCGGCATGGCTTACGCGTGGCGGGCCGGCGGCCTGCTGGCGATCGCCTACCTGATTGCCGTGGTGCTGCTGTTTTCCATCGGACCGCTGTCGCAGATCTACCTGCTGGCGGTGCCGGTGCTGTGCACGGTGCTGATCGGCAGCATGGCCGCCATGGTGGCGCTGCTGTGGTGCGGCGCGACCCTGTTCCTGGCCGGCTACGTGGGCGGCATCGAGCCGGGGCTGGCCGTGCTGGTGGTCGGGCCGGCCGTCCACTGGGCGATCCTGAGCGTAAATTTCCTGCTGGTAGCTGCGCTGCTGACAGTGTCGTGCACGTATCTGCTGCACGGCCTCGACGGCGCGCTGACGCGCCAGCGGGCCACGCACGCCGAAAGCCGCGCCAGCGAAATCCGTTACCGGCAGACGCTGGAAGCGCAGATCGCCACGCTGCACGCGCGCGAAGCGGACTTGCGCGCGTCGCAGGCGCGCTATGCCGAATCGCTGGCCGCGCAGCGGGCGGCGGAGGTCTCGAACCAGCTCAAGAGCGATTTCCTGGCCATGATCAGCCACGAGGTGCGCACCCCGCTGGGCGGGGTGATCGGCATGTTGCGCTCGGCGCTGAAGGACCCCGGCCTGGCGCCGCCCACGGGCGAGAAGCTGCGCATCAGCCTGAGCAACGCCGAAGTACTGCTGCAGATTATTAACGACATCCTCGATTTCTCGCGCCTGGAAGCGGGCAAGATGCCGCTCGAATCCATCGATTTCGATTTGCCCGCCCTGCTGCGCGACGTGGTGGACCTGCTCGCCGACCGCGCTGAAACCAAGGGCATTTCGCTGCTGCTCGACCTCGACCCGGCGCTGCCGGCATGGTGGCGCGGCGATCCCACGCGGATCCGCCAGGTGGCCGTCAACCTGGCGGGCAACGGCATCAAGTTCACCGAACACGGCGAGGTGCGCATCGCGGCCACGGAGGACGACGGCCACGGCATCGTGCTCACCGTGCGCGACAGCGGCATCGGCATCGAGGCGGCCGCGCTGGGCCGGCTGTTCCAGAAATTCGAACAGGCCGACGCGGCCACCGCCCGCAAATACGGCGGCGCCGGGCTGGGCCTGGCCATCTGCAAGAACATCGCTGCCGCCATGGGCGGGCGTATCGAAGCGAGCAGCGAACCGGGCGTGGGCAGCGTGTTTCGCGTGCACCTGCCGCTGTGGCGCGGGGCGCCGGCGGCCGAGGCGGTGGAACAGCCGCGCCGTCCGCACACCGCCCGCCTGGCCGTGCTGTGCGCGGAAGACGGCAGCACCAACCAGATCATCCTGCGCGAGCTGCTGGGCGAGATGGGCCACGCCGTCACCATCGCCCCCGACGGCCAGGCGGCGCTCGAGCAGCTGGCGGCGCAGGACTACGACCTGGTGATCATGGACGGGCGCATGCCGCGCATGGACGGCATGGCGGCGCTGCTGCGGCTGCGCGCCGGCATGGACGGCGTGCGCGATCCGGCCGTGCCGGTGATCGCCCTGACGGCCAACGCCACGGTCGAGGAGCGCCAGCGCTTCCTGGCCGCCGGCGCCAGCGGCTTCCTGGCCAAGCCGATCGACGAAGCCATGCTGCATGCGGAAATCGCGCGCCAGCTGGAAGCGCTGCGGGCGCAGGACAAGCCGCTGGTGCACCAGCGGCGCCGGCTGGCGCCAGTGCCGGCGGCAGCCGGTCCGACGCTGGACGAACTGGACGCCATGTTCGGCGTGCAGGCCCCGCCTCCGCCTGACACCGGGCGCAGCGCCGACGACAAATTATACGTTCCCGTGCGGGCCGCGTTCGTGGTGGAAGGGCCGCGCCTGCTGGCG
>JBEVMD010000252.1:0-3066 GCA_040508835.1 Duganella sp.
GAGGTCGAGAGCGTGCTCAACCAGCACCCCGCGGTGAAGGCCGCCGCCGTCGCCGCCACCGCCGTCATTGTCGTCGCCGCCGCCGTGCAGCAGGCTGCGCAGCGACCACGCGGTCTGCATCAGGTCGCGCGCGGCCGTGGCCGCGGCGCCGATGCGCTGCGCGCGCGACCAGCCGATGATCAGGATGCCGTGATCGGCGGGATGGACCAGCAGGTGTTCCGGGGCCAGGCGCCCATGGGCCCAGCCGGCGGCGTGCACGTAACCGAGCACGTCGAGCATGCGGCGCCACATCCACACCGCATGGCGCGGGTCGATGCCCTGCGGGTAATGGCGCCGCACGTCGGCCAGGCTGCCCCAGTAACCGACCGGATGGCGCAGCACCAGCGCCTGCGTGCCATGTGCAACATTGCCGGTGGCCGCGCCGTGCGCCACCAGTTGCGGCAGGCGCTGCGAAAAATACGCGGCGCCCGGGAGTGCCGCCGCCTGCAGCTGGCGCAGGACGGCAGCTTCGTGCTGCAGGGCACGGGCCGCATCGGGGCCCTGCGCCAGCTTGATGACCACGCGCTCCGGACCGGCGCCGAGGCACTGCGCCAGCAGCACATGGCCGTCGGCCGCCAGCGTGTCGAGCACCCGGTAGCGCCGGCCGGCGCAGACGATGCGGCTGCCAGCATCGTCGTCCGCCAGCGAGCGCTCGTACGCGGCGCGGTAATCGGCGGCCAGGATGGTGCGCACCCGGGGCGAGACGATGGCCGAACAGTACAGGCATTCCACGGTGCGCCAGCGCGCCTGGGAAGGCAGCGCCGCGCCGCATTGCGGGCAAATGAGGGAGGTGGATACCATGCTTCAGTTCGGTATTAATCGGTGGTCGATCATACCTTGTTTTATTCATGCAAGCTTGCCGGTTTGCTAAGCGTGTTCGGCGGCGCGCAGCCGGCAACAATGCTAAGCTAGCAGGTCGCGGCACGGCCGTTCTTTTTCAGGAATCCACATGATCGTCGTCCATCACCTTAATAATTCACGTTCGCAACGCGTGCTGTGGCTGCTGGAAGAGCTGGGCCTCGACTACGAGATCGTGCGCTACCAGCGCGACGCCAAGACCATGCTGGCGCCGCCCGAGCTGCGCGCCATCCATCCGCTCGGCAAATCGCCGGTGATTGTCGATGACGGCGTGGTGGTGGCCGAGTCCGGCGCTATCGTGGAATACCTGGTGGACACTTACGGCAACGGCCGCCTGGCGCCGCCCGCTGCTACGGAGGCCAGGCGCCGCTGGACGTATTTCCTGCACTATGCCGAAGGCTCGGCCATGGCGCCGCTGCTGATGAAGCTGGTGTTCGACCGCGTGGAAACCAGCCCCGCGCCGTTCTTTGTGAAACCGATCACGCGCGGCATCGCCCGCAAGGTCAAGGGCACGTACATCGAACCGCAGATCGCCACCCACCTCGACTACCTGGAAGCGGAACTGGGCAAGGCGCCGTGGTTTGCCGGCCCCGACTTCACCGCCGCCGACATCCAGATGAGCTTTCCGCTGGAAGCGGCCGCCGCCCGTGCCGGCCTCGACAGCTCGCGCCCGCGCCTGATGGATTTTCTCCATCGCATCCACAACCGCCCGGCCTACCAGCGCGCGATCGAGCGCGGTGGCGAGTATGCGTTGCTGAAATAATCTGCGGCGAGCCATGCCGACTGTCCGAATGTCGGCACTGACCCCGACGTGGCGGGTAAAATGGCGGCTTGACTAGCCAAGCCCGGACGACGTTTAACATGGGTAGACTCCTTGCCATCGACGGCCTCAACATTGTGCGCCGTGTCTATGAGGCCAGTCCCGATCCCGACAGCCCGGAAAAGGCCGAGATCGCGCTGCGCCATGCGCTCTCTTCGCTGCGCAACCTGATCAACGATCACCAGCCCACGCACGTGCTGCCCGCGTTCGATTTCGGCGGGCGTACCTGGCGCCACGATTTATTTGCCGGCTACCGCGAAGGCCGGGCGCCCATGCCCGATCCGCTGCGCGCGGCGCTGCCCGCCTTTTACGACAGGCTGCGCGGCGTCGGCATGCACGTCGTGTGCGTGCCGGACGTGGAAGCGGACGACGTGATCGGCACCGTGGTCATGCGCTGGCTCGGGGAAGGGCGCGGCGACGCCACCGTGGCCAGCACCGACAAGGATTTACATGGCCTGATCGCCCACGGCGCCCGCGTGTGGGACCACTTCAAGGGCGAGTGGCACGACCACGCGTGGGTCGAACGCAAATGGGGCGTGCCGCCCGACCAGCTGCCGGACCTGCTGGCGCTGATGGGCGATGTCACCGATTCCATCCCCGGCGTCTCCAAGGTGGGCGTCAAGACGGCCGCCCGCCTGTTGCGGACCTACGGCACGCTGGACGCCATCATGGCCGGCGCCGGCATCCTCAAAGATTCTCTTGGAGAAACTTTACGAAAGGAACGTGAAATGCTGTATCTTTCTCGGCAGTTGGTGGAACTGAAAACGGACGTGCGGGTGGGCGTGACCTGGAATATGCTGGCCTGGGAGCAGTTTTAATTGCGAGCAGCGCAACCCGCATGGTCTCTCTAGACAAGGTTTGCAAGATGTTAAAAGCGATTATTATCGATTCGAGCGCCGTCGCGCGCGGACTGCTCAATACCGTGCTGCTCGATGGCGGCTACGACGTGGCGGGCCAGGGCCATACCTGCGCTGCCGGCGTGGCCCTGATGATCAAGCACAATCCGCACATCGTGTGCATCGCCCGCGAGCAGGTGGAGAACGACTTGCCCGGCATGCAGGAGCTCAAGGCCAAGTGGCCCAAGGCGCTGGTGTTCATGATGTCGAGCGAGCTCGATGCGGCCACCGTCCAGTCGGCGCACGCGCTGGGCGTGAGCGGCTTTATCGTCAAGCCGTTCAAGGCCGACACCGTCCTCAATACCATCCGCAACGTGGTGATCGCCATGGTCAAGCGCCAGCGCGCCGCGATGGCCGCCAGCGCGCCGAAGCCGGAAGAAGGCAGCGGCACCCCGCAGGCTGCCGAATGATTGAAGACGGCGCTTCAGCGCGGTCAGGGCGAGGCGCAGCGCC
>JBEVMD010000281.1:0-8688 GCA_040508835.1 Duganella sp.
CAGGTCGACGGGCGTCGCGGCGGCGCCCATATTGTCGAAGGCATGTCTCGTTACTTTGCCCAGCTCGAACGCTAATTCGGCCATCATGGTTTTTTCTGTGTTGCTCATTGACGCTCTTTCATTTTGGGTACGCGGCAATCCGCGCATGGGCTGTCGCAGGCGGATCTGCCCGCCCGGCGTAGCATAGCAGGTTGACGCCCGATTCGACCGATGGCTAACGTGCAACAGTCCGGCCGATCCCGACTTGCCGCCCGATTCAGACCACGGCCGTGCCGAACGACTGGGGCCGCCGTGCCAGCAGCTGCGACAGCCGCTGCAGACCTGCCTGCAGGCGTCCGCGGTCCTTGATGCTCCCGAGTGAAATCCGGATCGCATTCACGGAGACGTCGCCGGTGGCAAATGCCCCGGCCGGCGTGACGGCAATGCCCTCGCCATTGGCGGCCTGCGCCAGCTGGGCGGAGTGCCAGTAGGCCGGCAACTCGAGCCAGACGTGCAGGCCGTCACCGAGGCCGTCGTACCGCCCCGCCAGGATGTCGCGCGCCATGCGGTGGCGCAGGCGCGCCTCGTCGCGGATGCCGGCCAGCAAGCGGTCGGCGGAACCGTCGTGTATCCACTGGGTGGCCAGTGCGGCCGTCAGCGGCGCGACCATCAGGGCAAACGAGCGGAGCGCAGCGAGGAACCGCTCGCGGTCGTGCGGGTCGCGGATGAGCACGAACGCGACGCGCAGGCCGGGCGTCAGGCATTTCGACAGGGTCGCGATGTAGATGACCTGCTGCGGGGCAAACGTGGCGACCGGTGGCGGCGGCGCCTCGGCCAGCAGCCAGTACGGATCGTCCTCGACGATGCGGACGTTGCAGCGCTGCGCGATGCTGGCGAGCTCCTGCCGCCGCCGTTCCGCCATGGTGACGGCGGTCGGGTTCTGCAAGGTCGGATTGAGGTAGAGCAGGCGCGGCTGGTGCTGGCGGCACGCTTGCTCCAGCTTCCCGGGCACCATGCCGTCCCGGTCCGCTTGCACGGCAATCAGGCGCCGGCCGAATTGGGTGGCGGCGGCGCGCAAGCCGGGATAACTGGCCGGCTCGGCCAGGATCACGTCGCCGGGCGCCGTCAGCGCCAGCATCGCGGCAGCGATGGCCGCCTGGGCGCCGGGACAGACCACGATCTCGCGGACATCGACGGGGCCGAACATCGGCGCCAGCCAGCGGGCGCCGGCCTCGCGGTCGGCGTCGCTGCCCCCGGCCAGGTGGTAGGTCATCAGCAGTTCGCTGTCGGCCCGCATCAGGACCTGCGACAAGCCTTGCTTCAACAGGTCGTCGAAGTCCACGCCGTCGGGCGGCGGCGGGGTATTCATGCTCAGGTCGAGGATCGACGTCAAGTCGACTTTCCTGGCCGCGACGTACGTGCCGCGCGCGCCGCGCCCCTCGAGCAGGTGGCGGCGCCTGGCTTCGTCGTAGGCGCGCGTGATTGTCGTCAGGTCGACGTCCAGCTGCGCCGCCAGCAGGCGCTGCGGCGGCAAGCGGTCGCCCGCCGTCAGCGATCCGTTTTCCACCGCCGCCTGCAATGCGTCGGCAATCTGCAAAAACCGCGGCCCGCCCTGCACTGCCAGCCGCGGCAGCCAGCCCGGCAGATGTCGATCTTGTATGGTTTTCGGCTGGGACACTTTGTCTCGATGTATGGAGATTGTTTTTAAGTAGTATGCTTCATAACCTATAGCAACATCAACTTGCAACATCAACTTGCAATATCGCCTTGCAACAGCCTGGACATAAAAATCATGGATTGGATCCCCGTCGTCTTCGTCATCTTCAAATTTCTCGTGCTGGGCACGGGGATGTTTTACGCCATCAAGTGGCATTACGATCAGGGCAAGAAGGGCAAGCCGGCCGAGGCGCGCGCGGTGCTGCGCGCCACCGGCAAGGTGGTCGCCCTGTTCGTGCTGACGCTGCTGGTGGTGGGGGCGGTCACCTTTGCCCTGATCCGCATGCTCGGGATGGACTTGAACTTTTTGTAATGCCACAGCCTGCACTGCCGGTTGTCAATCAGGCGGGAGCAAGGATGCAACGCGCGGCACCGAGGTGCCACGGCCTCGCTGCGGGAGGTTGCCCCGCAGCCGGCGTCAACCCACGGTACCGATAATGCTGACCTCGCGGTTTTCCGGGATTTCGTTATACGACAACACGTGCAGGCCGGGGGCGAACAGGCGCGCGTAGCGGGCCAGCAGCGGGCGGATCTGCGGCAATACCAGCAACAGTGGCGGCGTGGCCTGCTGTTTCATCTGCTCGCGCGCGACCGGCATATTCACTTGCAGCTGGGCCAGCAGGTTGGGGTCGATCGGATAGTTATCGAGCACGACTTTACCGCTCTGGCGCGCCTGGTTCAGCGAGCCCAGCAGCATGTTTTCCAGGTCGCCGCCCAGGTTAAATGCCTGCATCTCGGTGCGCTGACCGAACAGCGCCGTGACGATCTGGCGGCGCAGCGCGCAGCGCACTTCGGCTGCCAGCAGGATCGGATCCTTGGTGGTTTCCGAGCTGTCCACCAGCGTGGTGGCGATCGGCACGATATCTTTCAGCGACACGTTTTCCGCCAGCAGCACGCGGAACACGCGCAGCATCTGGGTGTGGGTCAGCGACTTGTCGAGCGTGGCCGCCAGCTTGGGCGACAGGTGCGTCAGGCGGTCGAGCATGGCCGGCACGTCTTCGTGGCGGAACAGCTCGGGCAGGTACTCGCGGATCAGCTTGGACAAGTGCGTGGCAATCGCGCTCGACGTCTCCACCACCTGGTAGCCCAGGCCCAGCGCATTGGCCTTCTCGCTGGTTTCGATCCACGTCACGGGCATGCCGTAAGCCGGCTCGATGCCGGGGATGCCGTCGATGCTGCCGTACACGTTTGGCGACGGGATCGCCATCAGGCGGTCGGCAAACACCTCCGCTTGCGCCACCACGCTGCCCGACAGGATCACCGCGTACTGCGACGGCTTCATGCCCAGGTCGTCGCGCACGGAAATCGTGGGCAGCAGCAGGCCCATCGCTTCCGACAGGCTCTGGCGCACGCCGCGCACGCGCTTGACCAGCGGTTCGCCGTGCGACTTGTCGATCAGGCTCACCAACTTGTAGCCGAGCGCTACCTGCAGCGGCTGCGTGGCCGGCAGGCTGTGCCAGTCGAGTTCGGGTGCGCCGTCGTCGCGCAGCGCCTTCTCGATCGATTCGATATGGGCCGTATCCGGCGCCTTGACGCGCTGCCCCAGCTTCCAGCCCACGTACGCCAGCACGATGGCAAACGGCATGAACATCTGCCATGGCATGCCCGGCACCAGCGCCAGGATGAACATCATGCCGGCCGCGCTGAACATCACCTGCGGCGACGTCAGCACCTGGTTGCCCACCTGCTGTTCGAAGTCGCCCGTGTCCGAGATGCGGGTCACCAGGATGGCGGATGCAGCGGACAGCAGCAGCGCCGGGATCTGCGCGACCAGGCCGTCACCGATGGTCAGCAGCGCGTACTGTTTGAAGGCGTCGCCGAACGACATGTCCTGCATGATCGAACCGATGGCCACGCCGCCCACCATGTTGATGATCAGGATCAGGATGCTGGCCACGGCATCGCCGCGCACGAACTTGGACGCGCCGTCCATGGCGCCGTAGAAATCGGCCTCGGCCGCCACGTCCTTGCGCCGTACCTGGGCCTGCTCCTGGTTGATCAGGCCGGCATTGAGGTCGGCGTCGATGGCCATCTGCTTGCCGGGCAACGCGTCCAGCGTGAACCGCGCGGACACTTCCGAAATCCGTTCCGCGCCCTTGGTCACCACCATGAAGTTAATGATCATCAAAATCACGAACACCACGATACCGACCACGTAATTGCCGCCGATGACCACGTGACCGAACGCCTCGATCACGGCGCCGGCCGCGTCCGTGCCCTGGTGGCCGTGCAGCAGCACCACGCGGGTGGACGCCACGTTCAGCGTCAGCCGCAGCATGGTGGTGGCCAGGATCACGGTCGGGAACACCGAGAAATCGAGCGGCCGGCGCGCCGAGACCGATACCAGGATGACGATCATCGCCAGCACGATGTTGAACGTAAACATCACGTCCAGCAGGAACGGCGGCAACGGCAGGATGATCATGGCCAGGATCGCCAGCAGGAAGGCCGGGGTGGCGAACTTGTGGCGGCGCGCTTCCGTGATCAGCGCTTTGAAGAAATTCATGACTGCTTAACCTCGCTCATGGATGTTGGTACGACGACTTCGGTAGGATACGCCGGCTGCGCGTTGCGCCGGCCGCTGCGGAACGCCCGCAGCTGCAAGACATAGTTCAGCACCTGCGAGACGGCCTGGTACAGCTGCACCGGGATCTGCTGGTTGACCTGGCTGGTGTTGTAGATGGCGCGCGCCAGCGGCGCCAGCTCCATCACTTCGATCTTCGATTCGACGGCCAGCTGGCGGATGTACAGCGCCATCTCGTCCACGCCCTTGGCCACCACGAACGGCGCCTCGGCGCGGTCATGGTCGTACTTGAGCGCCACCGCATAGTGCTCCGGGTTGACGATCACCACGTCGGCGGTGGGCACCGTCTTGCGGGCGCTGCCGCGCGCCAGGGCCCGCTGCAGCTGGCGGATGCGCCCTTTCACTTCGGGCCGGCCCTCGCTGGTCTTGTGCTCTTCCTTCTGGTCCTGCTTGCTCATGCGCTGGTTCTTGGCGAAAAAATACGCCTGCGCCGGCACGTCCACCAGCGCAAAGATCACAAACACGGCCACCATGGCCATCAGGCCGTCGAGCATCAGGCTGGCGCCTGCCGTCACGGCCTGCCCCATCGGCATCAGCTGCAAATTGAGGAAGGCCGACAGCGTGGACCGGCTGACGTGGATCAGGGTGGCGATCAGCACGCCGGCCTTGCCGATCGAAATCAGTAACTCGAAGCCGTGCTTGGCGCCGAACAGCCGGCCCAGGTTGGACGCCGGGCTCATGCGCGAGAGCTTGGGCGCCCAGTTCTTGGTGCTGACCACCCAGCCGCCGGGTATCATGGCGCCCATCATGATGCACAGCGACACCACGAACAGCGGCAGCACCATCTTGATGAACAACATCACGGACGTGCTGAACAACGTGGACATGGTGTTGTCGATGGAGCCCACGCTGTCGAACGGCGCGAATGCCTGGTGGAAAATCTCGTTAATGTCGGTCATGTAGCTGGGCAGCAGGTACACGAACAGCTTGAGGCTGACCAGGATGCCGATCGCGGTGGCCAGGTCGCGCGAGCGGACCACCTGCCCTTCGTCGCGCGATTTCTTGATCTTCTGCTGTGACGCCTTTTCGGTCTTGTCGCCCGTGCTCTGGTCAGCCATGGCTCGCCCGCATCTGCTGGGCGATCATCTCCAGCACCTGGTTGGTCATGCGCACATAATGCTCGGGAATGAAACGCACGAGCTCCCCCAGCATCATCAGCCCGAAAATGGTAATCACGGCAAAGCCCAGCGAAAACAGGTTCAGGCTGGGCGCCACGCGGTTCAAAAAGCCAAAGCCGAGCTGCACCACGATGGTGGAAAACACCACCGGCAACGCCAGCAGCATGGCGGCCGAAAATATCCACGCCACGTTGTACGCCACCGTGTTGAGCAGCATGGGCGAATAGCCGCTGCCCAGCGGCCAGGCCGCAAAACTCTGGCCGATCACGTTGGCGATCACCAGGTGGCCGTCAATGGCAAAGAACACCACGATGGCCAGCGTGGACAGCATGGCCGACACCACGTCCGACGATTGCCCGTTCAGGGGATCGTTCATCACCGCCATCGACAAGCCCATCTGGGACGTCACCACGTAGCCGAGCACGCCGATCACGGACATGGCAAAGTGGAACGCCAGGCCCAGCACAAAGCCGATCAGCGCCTGCTCGATGGCGGTGACGATGCCGTGCATGGAAAACGGATCGACGGCAGCGAACTGTCCCGTTACACCCCCGGTCAGCGGCAGCATCACGATCGACAGCACCAGCGCGATCAGGATGCGCACCGTCACCGGCGTGACGGCCTCGCCCAGCACCGGCGCACCGAGGAACATGGCCAGGATGCGGCAGAACGGCCACCAGATGGCGGTGAGCGCGGGCAACAGCTGGGCCAGGACCGGTTCCATGCGGCGCCTAGCCCACCAGGGTGGCGGCGCGGGTAAAGATCGAGACGCAGTAATCCATCAGGTAGCCCGACATCCAGCGCCCCATGACGATCACGGCCAGCAAGGTCACCAGCAGCTTGGGCAGAAAGCTCAGCGTCTGTTCGTTGATCTGGGTGGCGGCCTGGAACAGCGCCACCAGCAGGCCCACGACCAGGCCCGGCACCACCAGCATCACGACCAGCAGCATCACGATGTGCAGCGATTCGGCCACCAGGTCGACGGCGATTTCGGGAGTCAGCACGGCAAGTTCTCCATCGGCGTCAGTACGCCTGGATGCTGGTGACCAGCGTGTTGACGGTGAGCGTCCAGCCGTCCACCAGCACGAACAGCAGCAGCTTGAACGGCAGCGAGATAACCAGCGGCGACAGCATCATCATGCCCATCGCCATCAGCACCGACGCCACCACCAGGTCGATCACCAGGAACGGGATGAACAGCATGCAGCCGATCTGGAACGCGGTTTTCAGTTCCGACAGCACGAACGCGGCCAGCTTGACCGTAAACGCGTGCTTGGTGGGATCGGTGATGGCGTCCTCGCCGGCCAGGTGGGCGATCTGGCGCAGCGCCGGCTTGCTGGTTTGCGCCAGCATGAAGCGCGACACGGGCTGCTGGGCGATCTGCAGCGCCGTTTCCAGGCCGATCTTGTCCTGGTCGTACGGCACGAAGGCGTCGGTCCAGATCTGGTCGCCGATGGGACGCATCACCAGCAGCGTCAGGATCAGGGCCACGCCCGTGATCACACGGTTGGGCAGGCCCTGCTGCAAACCGAGCGCCTGGCGCAGCAGCGACAGCACGATCACGAAACGGGTAAAGCTGGTCATCATCATGACCATCACCGGGAGCAAGCCCAGCAGGGTCATGATGATCAGGATCTGCATCTTGACCGTCAGTTCGGTCTTGGCGCCCGGCACCACGTTGCCCAGCAGGTCGACTGCGTGGGCGGCGCCCGGCCACAGGGCCAGCGCCAATGCGGCGGCGCCGACGGCCAGCAGTGCGCCGGTCCCGCTCCTGCTCGTGCTCACCATGCCAGCGGTCATGGGGTCATCAGGTCCAGGTTCAGACCGTCGAGGTCCAGCACTTTGAGGCCGTAGTTTTCGCCGGCCACCACCACTTCGGCGCGGCCGATGGCGGTGCCGTTGACCTTGATGACCAGCGGTTCGCCGGCCAGCACGTCGAGTTCCACGACGCTGTCGGGGCCGATGGCCATCAGTTCCTGCAGCGAGATGCGGGCGGAACCGACTTCCAGCGTCAGCGTCACCGGGATCTTGCGCATCATGGCGGGCAAGTCGCGGCGCGGCGCGGCGACTGGCGCTTCGGTCAGCTCGCCGCCCACCTGTTCGATAATCATTTCGTCGGACAGGTCGTCGAGCAGTGCGTCGGTCGGGTTGGCTACGTTCGTGTTCATCATGGATTATTCAGCGTCTTCAAAGGAGGTTAGGCAGAGCTTGCCCTTGTGCTCGGTCACGGCGGCGGTGAACAGGCGCGAGTCCTCGAGCAGGACGTCGGCCCTGTGCAGGCTGATCGGGATGATATCGCCCACCTGCAGGTCGTAGAGACTGCCCAGCATCACTTCCTTGCTGGCCAGGCGGCCGGTCAGGCCCACTTGCAGGCGCTGCGCCAGCGGACCGGTCGGCTTGCTTTTCTTGTTACGGTCGCGGTCGCGCAACAGGCCGCGCAGCACGCCGCCCATCAGCTGCTTGTCGAGCGCGAACCAGAAGCGGCCCGGGGCGCGGCTGGCGGTGTCGGTCAGCGTGACCACGATGATCCAGCTGCCCTTGGCCGGCTGCGCGCCCGAGGCCGGCTTGAAGCCGTAATCGGCCACGGCCTGGGCTTCGCCCTCGCCCGCTTCGGCCTGCTCGGCGGCCGGCTTGTCCGACGGCGGCAGGTTGGCTTCGATGCGGCCGGCCAGGGTGCCGGCCAATTGTTGTCCCAGTACCACAGCGAGCCGCTCTTCGGTGGCGGTCACGCGCACCGTGCTTTCGTCGACCTCGACCGCGCCCTCCGGCTTGGCGGCACTGCTGGCGCCGTTGCCGTAGCGATAGTTGAGGACGCTAAGCAACACCTTGCGTTCGAGCGAAAAGGCGATCTGCCCGGCGGGCGCGGCAAAGCTGAGCCAGCGGCTGCTGGGCGTGTTGCTGCCGTCGATACGGCTGAACTGCACGTCGTCGACCTGGAAACCGCCCCAGTAGCGACGGTTCATGTTCAGACGCATCGACTGCACGAGGTCGTCGCGCAGCTGCGCCGCAAAGATCGGCAGCAGGTGCACGGGACGCCCCAGCAGCGAGGGGTCCAGAACTTGATGTTGCGCTGTTTGTTTCGTCATTGTCGTATCAAGGGGGCTGTGTCCGGGAAATCGCACCACACCGCATCATCGCATTTCCAGCGTGCAGCGGGTAACAACTGCTTGCACTGCCGCTGCAAAATTTTTACCCAATGCAACAGCATAACTGAAAGTTTGACGATCCCGGTAGCCACAGCATACCCGATAATTCACATTATTGCCATTGAACAATATTTGAGATGAAGTG
>JBEVMD010000285.1:0-5922 GCA_040508835.1 Duganella sp.
GCTGATGCTTAGATTACTGGTTCAGCAGCGGGAAGCCGGTCAGGTAGCCGACTGCCGCGCCGTAGCGGTCGCGGTAGTTGGCGCGGATCAGCGGGTCCAGCGTGGTCTGCACCTTGGCGTGCAGGGTCTTGGACCAGTCGCCCGGGTGCTGGAAGTTGCTCATGATGTAGGCAAAGCCGTTCATGTCGTCGACCGCGTGCAAGCCCGTCGATTCCGCGCCGGCCGGCGTGGACAGCAGGCGCGTCAGCACCTTGGTATCGACGTTGTACGCCCACAGGAAGTTGTTGACGTGGGTGCCGCTGTCCTCGCCCACGAACAGGGTGCGCAGTTTTTCCGAGAACTTGATGTTGTCCGGGTTGGCCACCTTGTCGGCGTTGGCGGTATTGCCCAGCGCGTCCGGCGTGGCCAGGTCTTCGCTGATCAGGCCCGGCACGGCAGCCATGTCGACCGGCACCCATTCGCTGTTGATGGCGGCGCCGCCGATGTCCTTCTGCGCGCCCTTCATGTTCAGTGCGTACACGGCGCCCGAGCTCGGGCCCTTGATCGACACGCCGCCCGAGCCGTTGGTCATGGCCGAGCCGATCGACGCGATGGCCGAATAGGCGATCTTGTCCTTGGCGTTGACGGTCGTGCCTTCCATCTTGGTAAAGCCCATGCTGCCGCCGGCATACGCGGCGTAGCGGTGCGTTTCTAGGAAAGCCGCCGCTTTCTCCATGCCCGGCTTGATCTTGATCCAGTTGCTGCCGCCGTTGTAGGCGATCTTGGTGAAGCTGGCGTCGTTCGGGTTGACCGTGCGCACGTCCATGATGTCGGCCGCCTTCAGGGTGTCGGCCAGGGCCTTGATTTCGGCGCTCGTGGCCGAGCCCAGCTTGATCCATTGCAGGTCGGCCGAACCGCCGTTTTCCACCGTCTTCTGCAGCCACTTGGCAATGTACAGCGTGCCGCTCGACAGGTCGCGCGCCTTGTCGGCCACGAACATGAACAGGCCGCCGTTGGTGGCGTCGTCGCCCATCAGCGCGGTGCGCTCGTCGGGCATGACCTGCACCAGCTCGTGCGAGATGCGGCCCATGCAGTAGTGCTTCTTGCAGCTGCCGGTGCCGTCCGGGTTGACGGTGATTTCCGGCATGTGGCCGTAGTGGTAGGGATTGGCCTTGGTGGCGTCGCCGTACAGGCTTTTGGAAAAGCCCGCAAACTGGGTATCGGTGGCGATGGTGGTGGCGTCCGGTTCGTACTCTTCGCTCGACAGGTGGGTGTTCCATGGCGAACGGCTGGCGCCGCAGGTGATCCACAGGCCGTTGGCCGGGCTGGTGTCGACGTTGTGGTATTTCACCAGCGTCAGCGCGCCGGTGGTCTTGTCCTGGTCCAGCGTCAGCACGGCAATCGGCGACGGCAGCATGCCGTACATCGACGTGCCCTTGAGGTCGCGGGTCGCGTATTCGAACTGCACCACGGCAAACACGGTATTGCCCTTGATGCCGGACACGGTCGGCGCGTCCAGTTTCAAGAGCGAGGTGCCGTCCGGGCAGTCCGAGAAGAACTGGCGCGCCGCGGTGCCGGCGCTGGCGCCGCTGGTGTCCATGATTGGCTGGTTCTTGATGTCGTAGTAGCCGCCCGACAGCGTGGTGCCGCCGCTGCCGTTGGGCACCATGGCGCCGGTGATGAAGAAGGTCTGGTAGGCCAGCGCGTACGGCTGGGTCTTGCCGTCGGAGTAGGTGGCGTTCATGCCGGAGCCGACAGTGGTGGTGGCCATCTTGGCGGCGTCGGCCAGGGTAGGCGCGCTCATGCCGGTAAAGCTCACGGACATCAGTTGGACGGCAGGGGCGGCGCTATCGTTGCCGCCGCCGCAAGCGGACAGCAGGGCGGCCGTGGCGCTGCCGCCGGCCAGTGGCAGCAGCGGCATGCCGGACAAGAATTGCACAATGCGACGGCGGGACAGATCGGGCGACTCGGTCATAATAATTCCTGAAGGTGATAGCCAATTCATGTGCCGGCGGCGGCGCGGCATCATTCGGGATGGTGGCGCATCCCGACGGCCGCCATGGTAGCTATTCGATATGACCGCAGCGTGACATGCACGCCGCCCGGTGCGCACCCGCAGCGCCGATTGGTAACAAAACGATTCAAACCGCGCAGGCGAGCGCCAAACGGGCTATATTATTTACATGGTCTTTTCAGCGATGTCTTGAAGGAGTGCACGATGCGCGCGAACATTCGAACTGCCGTGGCAGCCCTGCTGCTGGCCGGCTCCGCCAGCGCGGCCCTGGCCCAGGTGAGCGTCACCTACGTCAAGCCGAAGGAATTCATGGACGTGCCGCACAGCGAGCTCGAACGCGATCGCCTGCTCAAGCAGTTCACCGACTACTTCGCCACGCTCGATAAAAAACTGCCGGCCGGCCAGCAGCTCAAGATCGAGGTGCTCGATATCGACCTGGCGGGGCGGTTATGGCCGCGGCGGTCGGGCGGCGAGGACTTGCGCGTGCTGAACGGCGGCGCCGACTGGCCGCATATGCACGTGCACTATACGCTGGAAGAAAACGGCAAGGTGCTGCGCAGCGGCGACGATCAGCTGTCCAACATGATGTACCAGCAACGCACCACGCGCTACTGGGACAGCGATGCGCTGCGCTATGAAAAACAGATGATCGACGACTGGTTCGACAAGACCATCATCGCGCCGCAGGTGGCGGCCCAATAAATCGGCGCCCGGTTGCACTCAACCCGTGCGGTTCACGCGCGGGAATTTGGCGGAAAACGCCGGGGGCATGGGCGCCACCTCGCCGGTGCGGTAATTGAAGAACACAAAGCCGTACTTGGCCATCGCCACCAGTGTGGCGTCGCGCGGGCGCGTGACGCGGAACGTGATGTCGCCGCCGTAGCGGTTGAAGTCCATGACCCCCACCTCGAACAGCAGGTGGTCGCGCGCATGCGCTTCGGCGCGGTACACCGTCGCCAGGTCGGTGACGATGATGCCGGCCCCGCTGCTGTCCATCTCCTGCACGCCAAATTCCGCCAGAAACTGGGCGCGTGCTTCCGAAATCATCGACACCATCGAATCGTTGCCCAGGTGATTGGCGGCATTGATATCGGTATGGCGCACCGTTAATTGCGTTGAGAAATAATACTGGTCGTCCGGGAAGTCCAGTGCGAGGCGGGCCATGGCAGTCCTTACAGTTGTTCGCTCAGGAACACCAGCGTGTGGCCGTGCGCTTCGGCAGCGGCGCGCTGCTGGTACGACTCGCGGTGATTGCAGTTGAAGCCGTGCTCGGCGCCTTCGTACACGTGGATTTCCACCGCGTCGTTGCTCTCGAAGCGCTCGGCAATGCTTTTCACGGCCTCGATCGGGATGTGGCTGTCGGCGCTGCCGAAGTGCATCAGCACCGGCACCTTGATTTCATCGGCGCGGTCCAGCGAATTCTGGATGCCGCCGCCGTAGTAGGCCACGGCGGTATCGACCAGGCCGTTGGCGGCCGTGTGGTAGGCCAGGCGGCCGCCCATGCAGTAACCCACGACGGCAACTTTCTGGCCGGCGGCCGCTTCGTGCGCACGCAGCACCGTGATGGTGGCGGCGATGTCGCTTTGCGCCTTGGCGAAGTCGGTGGCGTTCATCAGTTCCACGGCGCGCTTCCAGCCCGCTTCGTCGTAGCCCAGCTCGATGCGTTCGCCTTCGCGCCAGAACAGGTCGGGCGCGATCACCACGTAGCCGTCGGCGGCGTACTGGTCGGCCACATTGCGGATGTGCTGGTTGACGCCGAAGATTTCCTGCAACAGGACAATGGCCGGGCCCTTGCCGCCGCGCGGCAGCGACAGGTAGGCGCCAAAGCTGCCTTCGTCGGTGGTGACATTAATCCATTGCGAATTCGTTTCCATGCTGATCCTTGTACGGTGGTCGGTAAAACGGCCATCGTACCGCGTTTTGGGCCGGCCTGCTGTCCGCCAATGGTTCAGTACACCTCGCGCGTGTAGATCACCGGCCCCGAGCGGTAGATGCCGAAGGTGGCCGAACCGGTGGCGCTGGGCAGGTACGGAATCAGCTCGCCCAGCGACACGTCGGCGGCGCCGGTGCCGCCCAGGGCCGGCTTGGGCGGGGCGACGTAGAACTTGCCCCGGCCATTGGTCAGCTGCAGGGTTTTATTGCTGTCCTCGATGCGCAGGCCGGCCGGGCACACGCCGTTGCCCGTGTCGAACGCCCGCGTACATTTCTTGAACGTGGCAAAGCTGCCGAACGGCACGCTCGTGACCGTGACCAGCGGATTGATCACATAGCCCTTGGCCAGGTAGTACTGGGCGGTGGCGTCCACTGGCGCGACCGCGTTCTGCGACCCGTAGGCGTTGCCCAGCGCCAGCTGGCCGCTGACGAAAGTGAGTTCCGCCTCCACCGCTGCGGCCGGCGTCTCGGCGCGCTCCGAGCTGACCCCGTTGCCATCGGTGGCGCGCAGGTAGGCGGTGACGGGCAAGGTGGCAACGGGATATTTCGCGGCAAAGGTCAAGACCGGCAAATTCTTGCTGCCAGCGCCGCCGGCCAGCGTGCCCGTTCCCTGGCTGAACACGAAACGGGGCGCGGCGTCGCCGCCCGTCCAGCCCAGCGTGGCGTTGGGCGTGACGACCTTGCCGCCCGCCTTGGTCATGGCGGCCAGCGTCACGGGCGCCGCCCACGTGCCCGTGTAGTTGGCGGACACGCCGGGCGTTGCGGCGCCGTTAAAGGCCAGCACCTTGATAAAAAATCCCTGTTTCGCATGGGTGAACATGCCGGTGGCGGCCGGGCATGGCCGGTTCGCTTGCTGGATGCCGCTGCACGCCATGTTGCCGCTGTCGAGCACGGTCTGATAGTACTGCGGTGCGAAGTAGCCCAGCGCCAGCCTGCCCTTGGTATCGAACCCGGTCACGCCCAGGTCCATGTAGTTCAGGCTGGTGCGCGCCAGCTGCGCCGTCACCTCGATCATGCCGGTCTCGGTGAACCACAGGTCGCTGGTGGACACGCCTGCGGTGATCGCGCCCCGGGGGCCCAGCAGCTCGCCGACGCCGTTCGCGGGATCGGTCACCTTGACGGCAAGGGTCAGGTTTTCGGGCGTATTTTCCTGGCCAAAATTGGTGACCACCTTGCCTGCCGCGTTGCGGGCCTCCACGACCACGGTAAACGGCACGCCCGCTTTTTCGTAATAGCCGGCCAGCAGGGCGGCAGTGCTCTTGCGGCTGGCGGTCACGACGAACTCCCTGGGTGCGGCCGTGAATGCCGTGGCGGCGGGCGCGCTGGCGCCGACGGTGCCGCTGGTATAGCTGGCGCCGAGGCCGACGTTGCCCACCTCGGCATACTGGAGGCTGGCGGTGGCCAGGCCGTCCGCGTTGAACTTGAGCGGCACGGCCGTGCCGGCGCCGCCGCAGGCCACGCTGGTGTAGCTGGCGGCGTCGCTATTTTTGAGCAACACGGGCACCTTGGCGGCCTTGTCGGCGCCGGGGCTGACGTATTTGCAGCTGAAGCTGATGTTGGCCGTGGCGTTGGCCACCAGCGGCACGCAGGTTTTACCCGCGTTGGGCGCGGGCGCCGACTTGAGCGCCTGCACCGTCACGCTGGCCGTGGTCATCGCCACGTGGTCGGGGACCGACAGGCTCAAGCCATTGTCGCTGAACGCCATGTCGCACGACGTGTTGCCTGCCGTGGTGTTCACGCACGTGCTGGCATTGGTGCCGCCGCTGGCCGACAGCACGGCCGTGCCGGCCGTACTGCGGCTGACGGTGGCAGCCGTGTTGGCGCCGCCGCTGACGGTGAACTCGGCGCCGCCCGGCTGCAGGGTGGTCTTGATGCTGGCGCTGTAGTGCGGCGCGGTGCACGCGGCGTTGGCGCACGCGGTGACGGTCACCGTCTGCGGCTGGCAGGTGAGGGCGCTGCCGCCGTGCGTGATCTGGAAGTGGTGCGGCGCGCTGGCG
>JBEVMD010000375.1:0-4163 GCA_040508835.1 Duganella sp.
GCGGGTGCCGGCCACGCCCTGCACCACCTTGCCGTCGGCGAAAGGAAACTGCAGGCCCGAGTTGGTCACGGCCGTGCTTTTGCCGGCCGCGGGATTCCCGATGATCATGTACCACGGCAGTTCATAGAGCGCCCGCGTGCCGGCCACGATGCCCAGCCGCGAACCGCGGATGGTGTCGATGGCCTTGAGCAGGCCTTCGCGGATCGCCCGCACCTCGTCGGCCGACTGGTCGCGCTGCTGGACATCGGACGGCGCCGGCGCGGTGATGGCCTGCGCCAGCTGCTCGGCGTCGCGCCCCGCGCGGCGCCGGCGCCACCACCACACGCCGGCGGCCAGCGCCAGCATCAGCACCGTGGCGAGGAGCGCCCAGACCGGCGCCAGCTCCAGCACTTCGGCGCCCAGGTAGAACAAGACCGCCATCGCGGCCAGGCCGATGATCGTCAGGCAGCGGGGATCGGTGATGAAGGTCCAGAGTCTTCGCATCATGGCACGCAGGCGGCGGTAAATGGACGCCTGGGCTGAAGGCGGACCGAGCAATGTTGCCACCAAGATCGTCGAAAAATCTTGAGCAAAAACAACAATGTCCGCTTGGAATTTATTTGCGTACCGTCCCTGCCACGCGCAGTTCGGTGTGACCGAAATCCATCATTTTCCAGCGTCCGCCCCAGTGCAGTCCGACGGACTGCGCCACCTCGCCGTACAGCTCATACCCGCGCATGGCCCACGGATCTTTTTCCGAAATCACCAGCTTGCCGTCGCGCAGGAATGCACAATCGGCCGCCAGGCCGAACTGGTGATAGCTCTGGAATGCCTTGGCGTTGGTGACGGCGGGTCCGGCTGCCGCCAGCGCATTCTGCCGCTCGGGACTGCGATACCCCTCGAGGATGGCCATGTCGTAGCCATGGCGCTCCTTCATGATGCGAAACACCACCAGCAGCCGCTGCGAAAAGTCGGGATCGAGCAATTGCCAGTTGCGGTTGGCGCTGTCGAGCATGGGCCGCACCAGCGTCACCTCGGCCGTGGTAAAGGTGAGCGGGGGCAGCGGCGCCGGCGCAGCCAGTTGCTCGCCCTTGAGCAACTGCGCCACCTGCTCGTTGGTGACGCGGCTGTCGCTGTCGAAGCCGCTCAACATGGTTGGACTGCTGAGCACGAGCGCCAGCAGCGGCGGAATCGTCACCAGCACGGCGGCCGCCAGCAGCAGCACGAAGCGGCGCCGCACGAAGCGCCAGACGGCGCCAGCAGCGCCACGGGCGCCACGACCCGCCATGCCCACCTGCTGCGCGCCGTGCACCGCGTTGCGCCGCACCCCTTGCACGGCGCGGCCGGCCACGGCCGCCAGCGATTGCGCCACCAGGTCGCGTCCGGCCGGAAACAGCAGCAGCCACGCGCCCACGCACACCACCACAAAGAACATCAGCAATGAAAAGAGAACCATGGTGCGCTCCATCAAGACGGTGGCTTGCTGCCGGATGGAAACTGACACGCGGCAACAACGCTCCATCGTAGGCGTGTCCGCCATGCGCGTGGAAGACCAGATCAAACCCGGGAGAAAAATGTGGACACCTCCAAGCAGATGCCGGACCTGATGACGGCCGCTCCGGCAGCCGATGGCAGCCGCCGCATCCTGGCGCACCTGGAACACGGCCCGCGCGCCGCCAGCCGTCCGGCGCGCGCGCATGCGTGGGCCATTGACGGCTGGACCGTGGGCCTGATCGTGCTGTTGCTGACCATGTGCGGCATCGCCTGGCTGATGCATGCGGAGACCATCACGCCGGTCACGTTCAAAAGCCACCGCGCGCCTGCGCCGGTCGTCCCGCCAGCCGCATCCCGGACGGCGCCCACCGAGCACGTGGCGGGCGCTGCCAACGCCGAGCAACAGCCGGCGGCCATCGTCAACATCGCGCAGGCGCCGCCCAGCGCCTCCGCCAATCCTGCCCCGCCTGCCGGCATGGTCCATGCCGCCAGCGACAAAGTCGTCCCCAAGATCGTCACCGCCGCGCCGCGCGCCAAAGCCGCACCGGCCGTCATCAGCGGCGACAAACCGGCGCCCGCCAGCGACACCGACGTCACCCTGCTGACGGCGCTCGTCGCCCACGCCGGCAAGCCCGCCAGCGTGGCGGTGGAGCGCAGCCGCGACGTGGTGGAACGCCACGATGGCGACAAGACCGCCGACCTGCTCGCGCGCTGCAAGCAGCTCGGTTTGATGGAAGGAATGCTGTGCCGCTCGCGCATCTGCTCGGGCAGCTGGGAGTCGGACGCGGCGTGCCGGGTGCCGGCGCAGCAATAAACGTCGGCCACAACGCAAAAAGCCCAACCTGCAAAGGTTGGGCTTTTGTCGTCTTGCGTGTTCTGGCTCCCCGACCTGGACTCGAACCAGGGACCTGCGGATTAACAGTCCGTCGCTCTACCAACTGAGCTATCAGGGAAAAGAGGCCGCATTATATACGGCCCGTTGGTGGCTGTCTAGGCCACGCAGCAACTTTTAGAAATTGCCGCGGAACTGCATGCCGAACTGGCGTGGCTCGTTGACGAAACCGGTGCGGTTGTTGAAGTCGATACCGCCGATGATGCGTTCGGTGTTGGTGATGTTGCGGCCGAACGCAGCCACTTCATACTTGCCGCCATCCCAGTTGTAGCCGACGCGCAGGCCGCCTTCCGCCATGGCCTTGCCGGTGAACTCGGCTGCTTCGTACAGGAAGAAGTTGATGCGGCTGCGGTACGACCAGTCGGTCAGCACGAACAGGTTGCCGTTTTCCAGCGCCCAGTTGTAGCGGGCGGTGGCGTTGAGCGTGTACTTCGGCGCCTGTGGCAGCGCGTTGCCGTTGATCAGGGCGAAGCCGTTGGCGTCCACCGGGTCGGTCACGGTGCAGCGGGTCTTGTTGCAGGTGGCCACGCGCAGCGATGGGTCCTTGATCTCGGTGAAGTTGTACGAACCGCCTGCGGTCACCTTGAACGACGGGGTGATGAACGCTTCGAAGTCCGCTTCCACGCCGCGGCCCTTGGTCTTGGCAGCATTGATCAGCTGGTTGGCATTGGACAAGCCGCCCACCACGGTCAGTTGCTGGTTCTTGACTTCGTAGTTGTAGACGCTGAAGTTGGCGCGGGCGCGACGGTTGAACAGGTCGGCCTTGATACCGGCTTCGTACGACGTGATGGTTTCCGCATCGGCCACGGTGATCGGCACGGCTGCCGAGGCAGCAGCGATACTCGGTGCGCGGAAGCCGGTGGCCACGCGGGCGTAGGCGTTCACGTCCGGGTTGATCTTGTAGGTCAGGCTGGCATCCCAGTTGGCCTTGCTCTTGTCGGCGTCGGCCGAGCTTGGGCCGATCTGCGCCACGTTGATGTTCTCGACCGTGCGGAAGTCTTTCTTGTCGTTGGTGTAGCGCACGCCGCCACGCAGGACCAGGTCGCTGCTCAGGTCGTACGTGACGGAACCGAAGATGGCCTTGGCCGTGTTGTTCTGGTGGCTCAGGATGTGCGAGGTGCGCACGCCGGCGGTGTCGTAGTTGTCGGTCAGGCCTTCGGCGCGTTCCTTGAACCAGTACACGCCGGTCTGCCAGTTCAGCGGACCCGCGTTTTTCGATTCGACGCGGAATTCCTGGCTGTACTGTTTCAGGTAGCTCAGGCCACCGGCGGTTTCGACCTGGAATGGAATGTTCGGATCGAGCGGATTGCCGCCGTCGATGTCGCCACGGCTCAGGTAGTCATCCACGCCTTCGTAGCCGGTGATCGAGAACAGCTTGACGGCGCCCAGGTCCCACGACAGGCGCGCATTGGCGCCGTTGGTGCGCAGGTGCTGGCCGTTCTGGCCATTGGTGGCGATCTTGTCGAAGTCGTAGCCGTCGGCGAAATCGTTGGTGCCCTTCTGGATCAGGTTGGCGCGGAACAGGCGCGCGCTGCCGGTGGTCGAACGCGAGTGCACATTGAACAGCGCGTTGAAGGTGGTGCTCGGCTTGTACAGGAACTGCACGCGCTCGGCGTGTTCGTTGTAGCCTTCCAGCGCATCGTTGACGCCGGTGAAGGTGTTGTCGACGAAGTCGTCGCGGTGCTGGCGCAGCGTCGAGACGCGCATCGCCCATTCGCTCGACAGCGGAATGTTGGCGGCCGCTTCAACGCTGGAGGTCATGTGGGTGGCGATCGAGGCGCTGTAGTAGCCCTCGATC
>JBEVMD010000379.1:0-4798 GCA_040508835.1 Duganella sp.
GGTTCGGCGCCGCATTGGCGGGCGCACCGGCCGCGCGGCGCGCCACTTCGGGCGGACGGTCGTCGTCGTGATCGAGCCAGTAATTGAACTGGCCGAACGTGGGCAGCATGCCGGCGCGGCGCAGCGCGGCCACCTGCACCCGGCCCGTGTCGGCGTCGATGCGGCGCTCGACGAAGAATTCGTCGAGCATCTGCTGGTAGGCGCCCAGCCGCGAGAATTTATCGTGGCTGGCCGCGTAGCGGGCGATGGAAACGCGGAAGATGCGGCGGATCTCTTCGTCGGCATTGAGTCCCGGGCCGTCGTCGGCGCCGTTCTTGCGCGGCCGTCCGCGCTTGACGCCGGCCGACGACTGGCGCACCTTGCCCTTGCCGCCCGAGTTGCAGTAGTCGGGCAGCAGCGCGTTGGGGGTTTGCCCGCGCTGCCAGTAGCGGCGCAGGTAGCGGTAGATGGTGGGGTGCGAGACCTGGTGCAGGCTGGTGGCGCGCGCGATCATCTGGCCGCGCCGGCGGGCATCGTAGATGTCCGGCTCCAGGGCCACCAGCGGGGCGATGATGTCCCAGGCCCGCGCCCGCAGCTGCAGGTACTTGGCCGGCAGCAGCTCCTGGCTCACCACCATCAGGTAGGGATCGGCCGCCAGCACGGTGGCGTGGCCGGCCCGCAGGTCGGCGTGCAGCACCGACAGCTGCACCAGTTCCACGTCGGCGGAGCGGGCCGCCACGTCGTACACGTATGCGTAGTGCTGCCCGGGGTCGATCCACAGGACGCGGACAGTGCGCAGCGACGGCTGCGTGTAGTGCAGCAGATCGTTGCGCAGTAACATCAGCGCCCCTTGCCCGACATATTGAAGGGCCGCGTATTGACCACGATCGCGTGCAGGCCCACGTCCTTATCACGCAGCATCTGCGGCTTGATCGCTTCCACGAACGTATTCCACAGCTTCCTGAATGGCGTCATTTCGAGCTCCGATCCCAACGATTTGTCTCCCGGTTGAGGCGCGTCAAGCGCACCTTTTATGACATTTGTGCTATCACATATGCAATTACCGGGCCAGGCCTCGTTCCCCTATGAGCAGCCTTAATCGGGATTTAATAAAACTCTGCCGATTGCACCATCGGGCACTATTTGCAGTTCCACAAGCTTTCTTTTGGTGCGGCGCAACACCGGCTGCACCGGCGACGTGCAGCAATAAAAAAGGCCCCTTGCGGGGCCTCGATAACGACTTAATTAATGCTTTATATTAATATTTTTTACCCAGGGGCTTCTTCTTCGGCGGCGTGGCCTTGACGGTTTCGGGCGGCATGCGGTCGACCTGGCTGATCTTCAGCTGCGAGCCGCCCACCCACACCTTGCCCAGGTGGTTGAACAGCTCTTTCGGCATACCGTCAGGCAACTCAAGCATGCTGTAGGTGTCGAAGATTTCGATGCGGCCGATCAGGCGCGCTTCCAGCCCCGTTTCGTTGGCAATCGCGCCCACGATGTTGGCCGGCGTGACGGCGTTGTTGCTGCCCACCTCCACGCGGAACGCGCTCATCGGCAAAGCCACCTTGGCCGGCTTGTCTTTTTTCTTTTTCGGCGCTTCGTCGGCCAGCTCGTTCGGCGCCACCTGGGCCGCGCGCGCCAGCGGCGACGCTGCCGGGGCAGCAGCCCTGGCCGGCGCTGCAGCAGCCGGTGCAGGACGGGCCGGCGCCGGACGTGCGGCCGGTGCGGCCGGTGCGCTTGTTGCACTTGCCGGGCTGGCTACGCCAGCGGGCGCGCCGCCAGCGTCGCGGCTGATACGCAGGGCCTGGCCCGCGACCTTGATGCCGGCCAGGTGGTCGAGCACGTCGCCAGCGAGGTCGCTCGGCATGTCGAGCACGCTGTAGTCGTCGTAGATTTCGATGCGGCCGATATGCTTGGAGTCGATGCCGCCTTCGTTGGCGATGGCGCCCACGATATTGCCCGGCTTGACGCCGTGCTGGTAACCCACTTCGATGCGGAAGGTTTCCATGCCGGCGTCCGGCGCGCGCACGATGCGTTCCTTTTTCGGGAAGCGCTCGCTGCGGTCCGGACGGTCGCCGCGCTCGGGACGGTCGAAGCGGTCGCCACGGTCGAAGCGGTCGCCGCGCTCGGGACGATCGAAGGAGCTGGTGGCGCGCGCCGGGCGCTCTTCCCACTGCGTGACCTGTTTTTTATCGAGCAGCAGCGGCACGTCGCCGCGCGCCATCTTGGCCAGGGCGGCGGCGATTTCGATGGCCGGCACATTCTGTTCGCGCTCGAAGTCTTCGATCAGCGACTGGAACTGTTCCAGCTCGCCCTGCGCCAGGGTTTCCGAAATCTGCTGCTTGAACTTGGCGATCCGCACGTCGTTGACGGCCTGGATGGTCGGCAGTTCCAGCATGCCGATCGGCTGGCGCGTGGCGCGCTCGATCATTTTCAGCAAGCCTTTTTCGCGCGGCGTGATGAACAGGATCGCTTCGCCGCTGCGGCCGGCGCGGCCCGTGCGGCCGATGCGGTGGGTATAGCTTTCCGGATCGTGCGGCACGTCGTAGTTGATCACGTGGCTGATGCGCTCGACGTCCAGGCCGCGCGCGGCCACGTCGGTGGCCACCAGGATGTCGATCTTGCCGTCCTTGAGCTGGGCGATGGTGCGTTCGCGCTGGGCCTGCTGGATGTCGCCGTTGATGGCGGCCGCCGAGAAGCCGCGCGCCTGCAGTTTCTGCGCCAGCTCTTCGGTACCGAGCTTGGTGCGCGAGAAGATGATCATGCCGTCGAAATCTTCCGCTTCCAGGATGCGGGTCAGTGCGTCGAGCTTGTGCATGCCCGATACCAGCCAGTAGCGCTGGCGGATGTTTTCATTGGTGCCGGTCTTGGCGGCAACGGTCACTTCCTTCGGATTGCGCAGATAGGTATTGGCAATGCGGCGGATGGCCGACGGCATGGTGGCCGAGAACAGCGCCGTCTGGCGCGTGGCCGGGGTCTCCTGCAGGATGCGTTCGACGTCGTCGATAAAGCCCATGCGCAGCATCTCGTCCGCTTCGTCGAGCACCAGCGTTTTCAGCTTGGACAGGTCGAGCGAACCCTTGTCCAGGTGGTCGATCACGCGGCCGGGCGTACCCACCACCACGTGCACGCCGCGGCGCAGCGCCGACAGCTGCGGGCCGTAGCTCTGGCCGCCGTAGATCGGCAGCACGTGGAAGCCGGGGATGTGCGCGGCATAGGTCTGGAACGCCTCGGCGACCTGGATCGCCAGCTCGCGGGTAGGGGCCAGCACCAGCGCCTGCGGCGAGGTTTGCTTGATATCGATGCGCGACAGGATCGGCAGCGCAAACGCGGCGGTCTTGCCGGTGCCGGTCTGGGCCTGGCCCAGCACGTCGAGGTTATCGAGCAGCAGCGGAATGGTGGCGGCCTGGATCGGCGACGGCGTTTCGTAGCCGACATCGTTGAGGGACCTGATCAGCGGTTCGCTCAGATTCAGGTCGGAAAAAAGGGAAATGGGGGAAATCGGGGTGTCAGACATGGCGTCACTCACAAGTATGTTCGAATCGCCTAATTGCGAAAGAAATTTGTGCATAGTTTACTCTGTCTCAGCCAATTGAGCGTTATTTTGCTAGAAATCGGCCGATTTCGGCTGCTTTAAGCGCCGTTTAAGGGGGATTTATGGTGAGTCCACCTATATTGTCCACTGCCTGTCATTTAAAGATTGCCAACATGTCCATGTCACCCACGCTCCGCCTGCTTGCACTGTCCACCATTGCCGCCCTGCCCGCCCTGGTCACGCCCGTGCTGGCGCACGCCGCCGAGCCGACCTACGGCGCCCGGCTCGAAGGTTTTACGTATCCCCACACGCTGCAGCAGTTCGATTTCACGTCGCAGGGCGTGGCGCTGCAGATGGCGTACATGGACGTCGCGCCCACGGCCAGGGGCCAGGGCGACGGCAAGACGGCGGTGCTGCTGCACGGTAAAAACTTCTGCGGCGCCACGTGGGAAGACACCATCAAGGCCCTGACCGGCGCCGGCTACCGCGTGGTGGCGCCCGACCAGATCGGTTTTTGCGGTTCCAGCAAACCCGGGCATTACCAGTACACGTTCCAGCAGCTGGCGGCCAACACCGACGCCCTGCTCAAGCATCTCGGCGTGCCGCGGGCAATCATGATCGGCCACTCGACGGGCGGCATGCTGGCCACGCGCTATGCGCTGATGTACCCGCAGGCGACCGAGCGGCTGGTGATGGTCAACCCGATCGGGCTGGAAGACTGGAAGGCGCTGGGCGTGCCGCCGCGCAGCGTGGACCAGTGGAACGAGCGCGAGCTGAAAACCACGGCCGCCAGCATCCGCGCGTACGAAAGCAAAACCTATTATGGCGGCAAGTGGAAACCGGAATACGACCGCTGGGTGGACATGCTGGCCGGCCTGTCCAACGGCCCGGGCAAGAAGCTGGTGGCGTGGAACTCGGCGCTGATCTACGACATGATCTACACCCAGCCGGTGGTCTACGAATTCCCGCTGCTCAAGGTGCCCACCGTGCTGCTGATCGGCGACGCCGACACCACGGCCATCGGCGCCGACATCGCGCCGCCCGACGTCAAGGCCAGGATCGGCCACTATAAACAGCTGGGCAAGCAGGCCGCAAAAAGCATTCCCGACAGCCGCCTGGTGGAATTCCCCGGCAAGGGCCACGCCCCGCAAATGGAAGACCCGGCCGCATTCCACCGCATGCTGCTGGAAGAATTGAAGCGCTGACGGGAAGGTTAACCGGGGATGCGCGCCTCCAGGCCAAAAGCCGTCATCCCCGCGTGCGCGAGGATGACGGCTTCCCGGT
>JBEVMD010000385.1:0-12235 GCA_040508835.1 Duganella sp.
CGCCAGCGCAGCCTGCTGGTGCGCCTGCAAGCCCGGCTGGGGCGCGAGCGGGCCGCGCGCGAACAGGCCGAACAGGCATTGGCCGACACCCGGCGCCAGGTGTGCCACCTGAGCGCCAGCCAGCAATCGCTGCGCGACGCCGAGCGGCGCCGCATCGCGCGCGATCTGCACGACGACCTGGGCCAGCATCTGCTCACGCTGGGCATGGAGCTGCGCGTGCTGGGCGCCAGCCACCCGGTCCTGGGGGAAAGTTTGGACCGGATCGACCGCCATGTCCAGCACACGCTGCGCGCCATGCGCGCCGTGGTGCGCGATCTGCAACCGGAACCGCTGGAAAACGGCTTGCAGGATGCCGTCAACCACCAGCTGGCGCAGTTCTCGCGCCTGTCCGGCATCCCGTGCCGGCTTGAGGCCCGGCCCGAAGCGTTCAGTCACCGCGACGCCGGCATGGACAAGACCGTCTACCGCATCCTGCAAGAGTCGCTGAGCAATATCGCCCGCCATGCCCAGGCGTCCGAGGTGTCGGTGGCCATCGCGCGCGCCGCCGACCGGCTCAACCTGACGGTACAGGACAACGGCGTGGGCCTGCCGCCCGGCGCCACCCGCCCCGGCGCCAGCTCCGGCCTGCGCGGCATTGCCGAGCGCGTCTCGGAAGCCGGCGGCCGCTTCGACGTGGCCAGCGCGCCAGGCGCAGGCACGGCGCTGACCATGTCGTTCCCGCTGCACGCCGCACCGCAGCCAGTCCACTAGCGCACGCCGCCGGCGCCCGCCCCGTTTTCGCCGCTCAGATCAAGGCAGACATGAATAGCACGCATAAAGTTGCACATTTGACGGAATTTACCCAGGCACACCAGCAGCACAGCTTTGCGCTGAACATGATGCAATCGCTGGTGATCCCGACATTTGTGATCGACATCTCGGGCAAGGTGATCATCTGGAACGCCGCCTGCGAGCGCCTGACGGGCGTGCAGGCGTGGGAAATGCTGGGCACGCCGGATCACTGGAAGGCGTTTTATGACGACCAGCGCCCCACCCTGGCCGACCTGGTGATTGCCGGCCGCCACGGCGCGCCGGGCCCGTCCCACGCGGGCGGGCCGCGCAACGATGCCGACGCCAGCCTGTCCTCGCAAAACTGGTGCGAAATGCCGCGCGTGGGCCGGCGCCGCTACCTGGCGGCCGACGCCAGCCCCATCCTCGACAGCCACGGCAAGCTGGTGGCCGTGGTGGAAACCTTGCGCGACGTGACCGACGAAAAACGGGCCCAGGTAGCGCTGGAGCAGCTGGCCACGCGCGACGGTTTGACGGGCCTGGCCAACCGCCGCTGCTTCGACGACACCTTGCAGGGCGAATGGCAGCGCGCGCTGCGCCAGCAGCAGCCGCTGTCGCTGCTGATGGTGGACGTGGACAACTTCAAACAATACAACGACGCGTACGGCCACCTGGGCGGCGACGAGTGCCTGCAGCGCATCGCCAAGGCGGTCGCCAACGAAATGCGCACCAACGACCTGGTGGCGCGTTACGGCGGCGAGGAATTTGCCGTGATCCTGCCGAACCAGTCGCTCAAGGGCGCGGCCATCGTGGCCGAACGGATCCGCTGCCGTGTCGAACAGCTGCACCTGCCCAACCTGGGCAGCCAGCCGCACGTGGTGACGGTCAGCATCGGCGCCGCCACGGCGCTGGCCTCGCCCGACACCGACCCCAGCCAGCTGGTGGCCATTGCCGACTCGGCCCTGTACCGCGCCAAGCACATGGGCCGCAATCGCATCAGCCTGCCCAATCCCGAACCGGCACCGGGCGCCGACGACTAGGCGAACGGATTGGCCACCGTCTCCACGGCCGGCGGCGGCAGCTGCGCCGGCAGGTCCGGGCGCGCTTCCAGCTGCGCCACCACATTGCCCAGCAGCTCGAGCAAGGCGCGCGCGTCGGCCAGGCCGGCCTGGTCGGCCGTCAGGTCGACGTCGCCGCTGAGGGTGATGCGGTCCACGCGGTTTTCAATGCTCAGGCGGCCGATGGTGAGGACATCGGCCTCGTTGGCGTAGGGAACGAATTTCTTCGAGGGCTGGTGGTCTGCTGCTTTGCTCATTATTTGCTCCGGTCCTGGCGTTGACGTACATTGGGCAGGCGCAGCATCACTTGCTTGTCCTGCGCCGACAGCGACGGTAACAGATTGATGCCGATCCGGCTTTCCAGCTGGGCCACGGTCATGGTTTCATAGGCCGCGCCGGCCCTGTTCTCCACAAAATACGCGCCGCCCGCGCGCTGGCGCGGGCTGTACACCACTTTGTACAAGTGCGTGGGCACCAGCACCTGGCCGACTTTTTGCAGGTTGCTGCCGATAAAAGCGGGGCCGGTCACGACGTACAGGTCGCCTTCCTTCCTGGCCAGCGTGCGCACGGCGCCCTCGATGCCGGCCCACAGGTGGCGGTTGATCTCGCCATCCTGCGGCACCATATTGGCCAGGGTAAAACTCTCGCGCTGGGTGCGGCGGTCGGGCATGTCGCCATTGGGCGCCATGTGGCCGCGGTCGTAGCCGCTGCGCGCATAGTCGGCCAGTTCGGCGCGCGCGCCGGGCGCCAGGCGCGACTCGGCATGGAAGGAATTTTCGCGCGACAGGTCCCTGGCGGCCGCGATATTTTTCCCGGTCAGGTGCTCGGCCGACCACAGCGGGGTACGGGTAATGCCTGAATGCATCACGCCAAAGACGCCGTAACACAGCTCGGTGGTGGCCGCGCTCATCTTGCTGTTGCGGATTTCGGGGGCTTGCCCGTCGACATAATGGAACGGGCAGTTGCTGGCGGCAGCCAGGCCGGCGGCCAGCAGGCCGGCGACAACGAAGGCGGCGGCTGCCGAACGCTGGATCAAATTCATAGTATTTCGGGAACGATTGCGACGCGGGATGATAGCAAATAAAAAGGGCCGGCTTCGTGGGAAGTCGGCCCTGCAGTGTTTCAGCGGTGCAGCCGGCGGCTTGCCGGCCTCGCCTACGACGCCGCCTTGGCGCGCCGTACCGTGTTGCGGCGCCGGTGACCGGTGCCGGTACGGCCCTTCTGTTCCTTCGTTTCACCGGCCTCGGCCCGCTGCTGGTTGACGATGCGGGCGGCCACTTCTTCCTCGCGGCCGGGGTAACTGCCTTCCTGCTTGAATTTCTGCTCCAGTTCCTTGAACTCGCGTTCTCGTTTGGGGCTGGCTCCACGGGGCATGATGAACTCCTTTTAACGCTGTCACACCCCCATGCTAAAGAATGGCGGCCGCAGGTGTCGCACGCCTGCCACCCGCGCGCGCCCGGCATTGCCACATTACATGGACCGTTGCTGGCCTATCCGTGGCGGGTATGCAATACTGCGCGGAGCCCCTCCACCTGAAAAGCGCAATGGCCGTTTCCATCAGACTACCGCGCAGCCTGAAGTTCCGCATGACCATCGTGGTCATCCTGCTGGCGCTGGTCGCCACCATGTCCGTCACGTGGGTGGCGCTGGTGCTGGCCGAGCAGGACATGAAGGCCATCATCGGCGACCAGCAATATGCGCTGCTGACGTCGTCTGCCGCCCAGGTGGATGCCAATCTCACCGCCAAAAAAGTCTTGCTTGCCAGCCTGGCGGAAACCATGCCCGCCAACGCGGGCGACAGCGCGGCCGGCCTGATGGATTTTGTCAGCCTGCATCCCGTGGTGCGCGGCGAATTCCGCAACCTGATCGTGTTCAACCTGCAAGGCGACCTGCTGCACACCCAGGGCGACGGCGCTGCCACGCTCGACACCAGCGTGCCGCTGCGCGCGTACTTGCGCGGCGTCCTCGGCGCCGGCAAGGCGATCATCTCGCCGCCCTATAAAAGCATCCTGACCGGGGCGCCGGCCGTGATCATCCTGCAACCGGTTTTCGACGGCGACGGCCGCGCGATCATGCTGCTGGGCGGCAGCCTCGACTTGGCAAACACGTCCATGATGGAGCACGTGGCGTCGCAAAAATCGGGCAAGACGGGTTACACCTTCATCATGACGACCAGCGGCGTGCTGGTGCAGCACCCGGACCGCAAACGGCTGCTGGAAAACGTCAGCCGGCGCCCCGCCCCCAACTCGGGCACATTGAAGGCGCTGGGCGGTTTCGAAGGGTGGACCGAGGCGATCGGCGGCGACGGCATCCCCTGCATCTACGCCTACAAGCGCCTGCTGAGCACGGACTGGATCATCGCCACCCGGTTCCCGGTGGAGGAAGCGTTTGCGCCCATGATAGCGATCCGCCGCCAGGGCATGCTGGCGGCCGCCGTACTGGCCGCGATTGCCGGCCTGCTGGCATGGCTGGCGATCCGCATCATGTTGCGGCCGCTGAACCTGCTGCGCCAGCACATCGGCGACATCCGCAGGGGCAGCGCCGGCATCGGCGTGCTGCAACGGGGCCGGCCCGACGAAATCGGCGAACTGAGCAGCGCTTTCCACGACCTGATGGCCGAGCGCGAAACGGCGCAGGGCGCCATCCGCGACAGCGAAGCGCTCATCAGCAGCATCCTCGAACGGGCCCCGGACGCCGTGGTCAGCTGCGCCGCCGACGGCGCCATCACCAACTGGAACGCGGCCGCGGAGCGCACTTTCGGCTGGCGCCGCAGCGAAGCCGTGGGCCGCAATATTGTCGAACTGATCATGGCGCCGGGGCCGGACGGGCAACCGCCCGCCAGCGGCGCCGTCGGGCTGGCCGGCCTGGGCGGGCTGGGTCTGCCGGGTTTGCCGGGGTCGCCGGGGTCGCCGGCCGGCGCGCGCGTGCGCATTGCCGCCCGCCACCGCGACGGCCGCGCGGTACCGATCGAGCTGTCGCTGGCGTCGGTGCGCCACGGCGGCGAAAATTACGCCACCGCGTTCCTGCACGACGTCACCGAGCGCGTGCTGTACGAACAGCAGATCGCCGCCAGCGCCCGCCGCCTGCGCATGGTGGCCGACAACCTGCCCGTGCTGATCGCCTACCTGGACCAGGAATGCCGCTTCCAGTTCGTCAACGCCACGTTCGAGCACTGGTTCGGCGCCGATCCCGCCTGGCTGATCGGCCGCCCGCTGGTGGACGGCATCGGCGCCTGGCACCACCAGGTGGCGCTGCCGTACCTGGCGCAAGCCTACCGGGGCCAGGTGGCCACCTACGAACTCAAGGCCATGGTGCAAAACGCCGAGCGCACGCTGGAAACCACGTTCGTGCCCGAGCTGGCCGAGGACGGCAACGTGGTGGGCATCTACGCCCTCACCCACGACACCACGCGCCTCAAGGACATCGAGGAGCGGCTCACGCAGCTGGCCCGCATCGATCCGCTCACGGGCATCGCCAACCGCCTGATGTTCGAGGAAATCCTGCAACTGGCCGTGGTGCGGGCGCGCCGCCACCGCGCGCCGCTGGCGCTGGCGTACCTCGACATCGACCACTTCAAATCCATCAACGACAGCCAGGGCCACGGCGCCGGCGACGAGGTGCTGCGCGAATTCGCCGCCCGCCTGGCCGCCAACGTGCGCGCGGCCGACACCGTGGCGCGCATTGCCGGTGACGAATTCGTGATCGTGTTCGAGCAGGTGGCGCAAGCGGACGAAGCGGCGCGGCTGGCAGCCAAGATCGTCGAGGCGATCCGCGCGCCATTCACGGTGGCGGGCGCGCCCAAGCTGGTCACGACCAGCATCGGCGTGGCCCTGCACCATGGCGACGACGTCTCGCCGGCCGACCTGGTGGCCCGCGCCGACGCCGCCCTGTACCAGGCCAAGCGGCGCGGGCGCGACGGTTTTGCGATTGCCGATTGAGGCGCAGCCGGCCCCGTGACGACCGGGTAAAGCGGCGTCAGCCCCCGGCAGGCAACAGCCCATCCGTGCTATTCTTCGCCCTCGCAAAAAACCGGACGCCCACCGCAGGAGTAAAGCATGCCGTCAATCACCCAATTTTTCCAGCTCCGTGAGCATGGCAGCAACGTGCGCACCGAGGTGGTGGCCGGGGTCACCACCTTTCTGACGATGGCGTACATCATCTTCGTCAACCCGGCCATCCTCGGCGACGCCGGCATGCCCAAGGACGCCGTGTTTGTCGCCACCTGCCTGGCCGCCGCCATCGGCAGCCTGATCATGGGCCTGTACGCCAACTATCCGATCGGCATGGCGCCGGGCATGGGCCTGAACGCATATTTTGCGTATGCCGTGGTGCTGGGCATGGGCGTGCCGTGGCAATCGGCGCTGGGCGCCGTGTTCATTTCCGGCTGCCTGTTCTTCCTGGTCAGCATCTTCAAGGTGCGCGAGCACATCGTCAACGGCATCCCCCATTCGCTGCGGGTCGCCATTACGGTCGGGCTGGGCCTGTTCCTGGCGCTGATCGCCATGAAAAGCGCCGGCCTGGTCGTCAGCAGCCCCGCCACGCTGGTCACCGTGGGCGACATGCACAACCCGCATACCGTCATGGCCGTGTTCGGCTTTTTGCTGATCGTCACGCTCGACCGCCTGCGCGTGCCCGGTGCGCTGCTGGTCGGCATCGTGGCCGTGACCGTCCTGAGCTTTTTCTTCGGCGGCAATACTTTTAAAGGCTTCATGTCGCTGCCGCCGTCGATGGCGCCCACGCTGTTCCACCTCGACCTGCCCGGTGCGCTGTCGATGGGCCTGTTCAACGTGGTGCTGGTGTTCTTCCTGGTGGAACTGTTCGACGCCACCGGCACCCTGATGGGCGTTGCCAGCCGCGCCGGTTTGCTCGTCAACGGCAAGATGGAGCGCCTGAACAAGGCCTTGATGGCCGACAGCGGCGCCATCCTGGCCGGCTCCATGCTGGGCACGTCCAGCACCACCGCGTACCTGGAAAGCGCCGCAGGCGTGCAGGCCGGCGGCCGCACGGGCCTGACGGCCGTCGTGGTGGCGCTGCTGTTCCTGGCGGCGCTGTTCTTTGCGCCGATTGCCGGCGTGGTGCCCGCCTACGCCACCGCGCCCGCCCTGCTGTTCGTGGCATGCCTGATGCTGCGCGACCTGGTGGAAGTGGACTGGACCGAAACCACCGAAAGCGTGCCGGCCGCCATTACCGCGCTGGTGATCCCGTTTACGTATTCGATCGCCCACGGCATCGCCTTCGGTTTCATTACCTATGCGGGATTGAAACTGCTGACGGGCCAGGCGCGTCAGGTCAAGCCGGTGGTGTGGATCATTGCGGTGGTGTTCCTCGTCAAGTACAGCTACGTCAGCTGACGTCCACCGCAGCGCTGGGGGCCGACCGGCGAACGACACGGCCGTTCCAGGGCCGTGTTGCGTTATTTCAAAAAATAGCGCGGCATGCGACGATGGATCGCGGTCCCACCGGCGGTTGCACTGTTATTTGTTTGCCAAAAGCAATATACTGCTGGAAAAACCTTTTGCTTCACATGCGACAATTTCCGGCACACACTTATCAGCTTCACGATCCCGACCACCGTCAGCAGTTCTTCACGGAAGTGCATTACATCGTGGCACTGACCCAGGGGTTCGGACTGGTGTGCTGGATGGCGACGGTGGCATTGCTGTTTTCCGCCCACCCACCCGACCTGGGCTTGCTGTGGGGCATGCCAGGGATCCTGTTCAGCCTGGCCCTGTCGATCCGTGCGCCGTCGCTGGCGCAGCTGATCGTCAGCGGCGCGCTGGGGGCGTTGACCACGGCGTGGGCTTACCGCTTGGTGCTCGACCATAGCGACCACGCCGCCATGTGGGTGCTACCGATCGGCATTACCATCACGCTGGCGGCAGCGCCGGTGTTTTGCGGCTTGCGCAATTATTGTCTGACCAGCGCCGCCGTCTGGCTGATCGTTGCGCTGGGCCATTTTCCCGGCCACCCCGGCCACCCCGATTTTCATTTCGCCCTGGTCGCGCTGCTGGGCAGCCTGTGCATCGGGGTCTACCTGAATGTTTATTTCCTCAGCCTGCGGGTCCACAATTACCAGGCCCGGCAGGAGCTCACCACGCTGGCCTTCAAGGACAGCGTCACCGGCCTGAACAATCGGCGCAAGTTCACGCTCGATGCGCGCCAGGCGCAACTGGGCGCCGCCGCCGCCCCGCTGCACTTCCTGATGATCGACATCGACGATTTCAAGGTCATCAACGATACCCTGGGCCACGATGCGGGCGACCGCGTGCTGCAGCAGACCGCTGCCGTGATCGAGCGACTGTCCTCCGGCCACCTGTGCGGACGCCTGGGCGGCGAGGAATTCGGCGTGGTGTTTGCGGGCGACGCCGCCGCTGCCGGCCGCTTCGCCACGCGCCTGCTGCACGACGTGCACGCGGCATGCCAGCCGCCGCGCACGGTCAGCATCGGCATCGCCGAACTGGACAAGCGCAGCGACCTGTCGGTCAGCTACCGCGAGGCCGACCAGGCGCTGTACGCCGCCAAGCGGGCCGGCAAGAATCGCTACGTGCAGGCCGGTGCGTAACGCCAGTCGTTTCCGTGCGCTAATGAATCATTGAAATTTGTTGGCAACGCTACACTGTGGGTCCGCACCGCGCCGGTGACGATGGACCACACGACCTGCCATGCCACCTACCCTGCTTCCGCCCGACGCCCCGTTTTTCATCGTCCTCAACGCCGGCTCCGGCCATGCCGAAACCGACGAGCGCCGTTCCACCATCGAAGCCGTGCTGGGCGCTGCCGGCCGCCGGTTTTTCCTGACCATGGTCGACCAGCCGGACACGCTCGACGACATCGCTGCCGGCATTGCCCGCCAGGCCGCAGCCGCCCAGGGCGTGCTGGTGGCGGCCGGCGGCGACGGCACCATCAATGCCGTGGCGCGCCAGGCGATTGCCCATGGCTGCGTGTTTGGCGTACTGCCGCAGGGCACCTTCAATTATTTCGGCCGCACCCATGGCATCCCCGAAGACCTGGGGGACGCGGTGCAGGCGCTGCTGGACGCGCGCGTGCACCCGGTGCAGGTCGGCATGGTCAACGACCGCATGTTCCTGGTCAACGCCAGTATCGGCCTGTACCCGAAGCTGCTGGAAGAACGCGAACTGGACAAGAAACAGTTCGGCCGCAGCCGGCTGGTAGCCGCGCTGTCGGCGCTGAAAACCGTGCTCAGCCCGCATCGGCGGCTGCGGCTGGTGCTGCAGATCGACGGCAAGCTGCAGCGTCTGCGCACGGCGACTTTTTTTGTGGGCAACAACCGCCTGCAAATGGAGCAGATCGGCATCGACCCGCTCGGCGCCGCACTGGAAGACGGCCAGTTGGCCGCCGTGGCGCCGCGCACGCGCGGCAAGCTGGGGATGTTGTGGTTGCTGCTGCACGGCGCGCTGGGACGCATGGGACGGCTCGATCAGGCGGACGAGCTCGCCACCTTCACGTTCCGTCACATGGAGGTCAAGATGCGCTCGCTGTCGCGGCGGCGCCGGGTCAAGGTCGCCACCGACGGCGAAGTGACCCGGATGGACAATCCGCTGGTGTTCCGCGTGATGGACGAGCAATTGCTGCTGCTCAAACCCGAACCCGCATCCGGCGCGGCGCCATCGCGGTAACCGCCGCGCTTAGTCGTTTAGTCGTTTAGTCGTTTAGTCGTACGCCTTGCGCCCGCTTAGCGTGAAGGTGACGGTGCAACCGGCCCCGGCGTGGCTGTCCACCGTCAGCACGGCGCCCACCCGCAGCGCCCGCTCGCGCATGCCATCGAGTCCCCAGTGGCCGGGGCGCCTGCCGGCCCGGACGACGATATCGTCCATGCCCTTGCCATCGTCGCGCACGGTCAGCCGCAGATGCTTGACGGAATAGCCGAGCTCCACCGCCACGGCAGCACAGCACGCGTGGCGCGCGGCATTGGTCAGCGCCTCCTTGCCGATGGCCAGCGCCTCGGCGCGCACGGCGGCCCGCAGGCGGCGCGGCGTGCCGGTCACCGTCAACGTGCAGGCAAAGCCGCCCTGCACGGCCAGCGCGCTGCCGAACTCGCGCAACGCCTCGCCCAGCTCGATCTGGTGGGCGTCGCTCACGCGCAGGTCGAGCATCTGCTCGCGGCCTTCGTCGACCACGTGCTGCGCCGTGTCGAGCGCGGCGTCGATCTGCCCGTGGGCCGGTGAATCGTCGGGCAATTTATGCTTGATCAGGTCCACCCGCAGGATCAGCGCCTGCACGCTTTGCAGAAAAGTATCGTGCAGCGTGCGGGCGATGCGGTCGCGCTCCAGCGCGCGCTCGCGATGGCGCTCGGCAATACGCGCCGTCATCTGCGCCAGGCGCGCCAGGTACAGCAGGTACAGCAGCACCAGCACTGCCGCGCCGCAGGCAAACTTGAACCACGAGGTCTGCGTGATCGATGGCGAAATATGGAACGCCAGCGTTGCCGGCGCCCGGCTCCACACGCCGTCCTCGTTGGCCGCCAGCACTTCGAACCGGTAATCGCCCGGGCCCAGGTTGGTGTAATACGCCTGGCGCATGCCGCCCGCCTCGCGCCATGTGCTGTCGAGGCCTTCCAGCCGGTAGCGGAACTTCACCCGTTCCGGAATCGACAGCGCGGCAGCCGTAAAATCGATCTGCAGATTGTCGGTCTGCTCGGGCAGGCGCAGGCCGGGGCTGGCAGGAAACGTGCGCTGCCCCGTCTTCAGACCCGTCACCAGCGGCGTGGGCGCCACCGGGTTGCGCACGATCCGCCCCGGATCGATCCAGCCCACGCTACCCGTCGTGGCGTACCACAACCGGCCGTCCGCCGCCTGGGTCAGGCTGGCCAGGGGCCGCACGTCGGCGGGCGCGCCTTCGTGGCCGTCGAGGTAATCGAAGCGTTCCACCTCGACGGCGCCACCGGGCGCCGCGGCCGCCAATGCCGCGGCCCCGATCCGGACCAGGCCATCGGCTCCCTGCAGCCACAGCTCGCCGGCGGCAGTTTCCACCAGCCCGGACACGCTGTGCAGCGGCAGACCGTCGGCCGCCTTGACGCGGGTAAAGCGCTGCCCCTGCAGCCGCGCCACGCCCGCGCTGCCGCCTATCCACAGCCGGTCGCCCAGGCCGCCAAAGCTCAGCACATTGCCCACCTCCACGCCGTCGCGCCCGTCGAAGCGGCGGATCGTGTCGCCGTCCAGCATGGCAATGCGGCTGCCGGGATAGCCGAACCAGACGCGTCCGCGTGCATCGGCGTGCAGCGACACGGCCGGACTGTCCGCCAGCGCGGGATGGCCGCCGCCGGGCGCCCACACGCCGTCGGTCAGGGTGCCGACGCCGCGTCCCGCCACCGACACCCACAGCCGGCCGCCGGCGCCGACCGCCAGCGCCTGCAACCACCGGCCGCGCAGGAACGCCGGCAAGGGCCACCGGCGCGACCGTTCGCCCTGCTGGTGCCACACTTCATTGCCGTTGCCGAGCCATACGCTGCCGTCGGGCGCGCGGGTCGTGGCGGAAACGCCGTGCAGGCCGATGGTGCTGCGCCGGCCGGCACTGTCGAGCGCGATCGTGGCGTCGTAATAATTGTCGGTGTTGACCGTGTTGCCGATCCAGATTTTGCCGTCGCCTGCGGCCACCACGCTCAGGCCGCCGAACATGCGGCCCGGCAGACTGACGGTATTGAGCCGCGCCGGCCGGATAAAGTCGACCCCCTTCTCGGTGGTGTACCAGCTGTTGCCTTCCCTGTCGATCAGGGTGGCGTAGATCAGCGCCCCGCTGAACCGGTAGGGCGAAGCAAACGTGCGCAGCGGCCGCAGATCGGGGCCGAGCTGCTGCATTCCCCGTTCGGAATTGAGCCACAGCCCGTCGTTTGCATCGAGCTCGATTGCGAGCGGAATGGGCGAGCCCGCCGGCAGCGGCAACGGGGTGACGGCATCGGTGGCCGGGTCGTACACCGAAATCAGGTGCTGGACGGTGGTCAGCAGCACCTTGCCATCGCGGCGCAGGACGCCGCTTTCGATGTCGGCTTGCCCCAGGACCAGCCGGAAGCGTCGGGTGCCGGGGATGGTGCGGTACAGGCCAACGCCGGTGTACACCAGCAAAGTCCCGTCGGGTAGCGCGGTAAAACGCTGCACCCGTCCGGCGGGCAAGCCGTCGTCCGGTTCCACGTGCTGCCAGCGTTCCCCCTGACGGTAGAACAGGCCCGTCGAGCCGCCGAGCCAGACCGTGGCGTCGCGGGTCTGATCGACGTAGAACACGGTACGTTGCGGCAAGCCATCCGCGAGTCCGTAATGGCGCACCTTGCCATGCTCGAATACGCTGACCCCGCCGAACCGGTCAGCGACCCACAACGCCTCGCCGATGGCCTGCACCAGGCTGGGATCGGGGGAGGCCCGCGGGTTGCCAGCGATGTCGAGGGTGCGCTGGAAGCG